>JBAUCP010000190.1:0-7386 GCA_049677625.1 Occallatibacter sp.
CGCGGTTCCCATTTGCTGCACCACTTTGCTAACCTTCTTCATCGGCTGGTCTCCTCCTGGCACCTCGAGTGCGCTGCGGAAAGCCTAGCTCTCCGCGAGACCAGCCGTCTCATCCCATCTAAAGCCCGCGCCCATTTTTGCTGCGGTTTTCGGCACGACTAAAGATCACCCCAACAAGCAAAAGCCGCTTGTTGGGGACCCCGATCAAGTCGTGCCCTGTTACAAAGCAGGAACGCAAATGGACTTTGTATCCGCGAAAGCTGGTCACATAAATCCCGTCAGCGGCACGAAAAAGACCTTCCGGGGCTAAAGCCCTAGATTTTATGCGCCTCTTACGGCACGGCTGAAGCCGTGCCCTTTCAAAACTGCGTTTATGCGACCAGTTCTAGCTACGGGTTTGAAGCTGAGAGCTGAGGGCTAGAAGCTAGCAGCTAGCCTTTACACCTTCTGCGTGCGCTGCACCGCGCGCACCCCGTTCACCCTGCGCAGGCCCAGCACGATGCGGTTCAGATGCCGCAGGTCTTCGGCGTCGACGACGAATTCGATGATCGCCTCACCGGTTTCGTCGCGGCTGATGTCTACGTTGCGGATGTTGGTGTTCTCGTCGGAGATGATGGCGGTGAGTTCTTTCAGCATGCCGGTACGGTCGTCGCAATAGACGGAGATCTTCACCGGGTAGCGCTGGGCGCGGGCCTCGTCGCCGGCGCGCGCCCACTCCACGTTGATGCGGCGGTCGCTCTCGTAGAGCAGGTTCTGCACGTTGGGGCAACTGCGCGCATGCACGGCCACGCCCTTGCCGCGCGTGACGTAACCCACAATCTCCTCGCCGCGAATCGGGTTGCAACATCGAGCGCGATAGACGAGCAGATCGCTCTGGCCCTCAACCTGGAGCGAGTCCGATCCGGTGAGATGCAGCTTGCGCACTGCGTCGGACATGCCGGCTTCGCTGCCGGGTATGGGTTCCGGCGCGGCCTCGGCCGTATTGCCCTGACTGGCGTAGCCGGGCGCGAGCTTGTTGAGAATCTGGTGCGCGGTTTGCTTGCCAAGGCCCAGAGTGGCCAGCAGATCGGCGGCCGTGGCCACGCCGTACTCGCCGGCTATGCGGCCCAGGTCCTGGTCCGAGATCTGGCTCATGGGCACCTTGAACTTGCGCGCCTCTTTCTCCAGTTGCTTGCGGCCGATCTCGACGGCGCGCCGCCGCTGCTCCTCGTTGAGCCAGTGCTTGATCTTGTTGCGCGCGCGCGGACTCTTGACGAAGGTGAGCCAGTCGCGGCTGGGCTTGTGGTCCTTCTGCGTGACGATCTCGATAATGTCGCCGGTGCGCAGCTTGGTGCGCAGCGGCACCATGCGGCCGTTTACCTTGGCGCCCACGCAGGTGTGGCCCACTTCGGTGTGAATCGTGTAAGCGAAGTCGACGGGCGTGCCGCCGGCGGGAACCACTACCACCTTCCCTTTGGGCGTGAAGGTGTAGACCTCGTCGGGATAGAGGTCCATCTTCAGGCTGGAGAGGAACTCGTTGGGGTCGGTCATCTCCTTCTGCCACTCCACCAGTTGGCGGATCCAGTTGAGCCGCTCCTCGTCGCGCGCGGTTACGGCGCCGTCGCCGGCCTTGTACTTCCAGTGCGCGGCAATGCCTTCCTCGGCGATGCGGTGCATCTCCTCGGTGCGGATCTGCACCTCGAACTGGTGGCCGCCATCGCCCATCACCGTGGTGTGGAGGGACTGGTAGCGGTTGGCGCGGGGGATGGCGATGAAGTCCTTGATGCGGCCCGGAACCGGCCGCCAGATGGAGTGGATGAGCCCGAAGACCGCGTAGCACGAAGCCACATCCTGCGTGATCACGCGCAGGGCGAGCAGATCGTAGACCTGCTCGAAGGAAATTTTGGAGCGCTCGATTTTTTGAAATATGGAGTAGAGGCGCTTGATGCGCCACTCCACGCGCGCCTCGATATTGTTCTCGCGCAGTTGCTCCACCAGCGTGTCTTCCACGCTGTGCAGGAACTGTTCGCCCTCCACGCGGCGCGCCTCAACGGCTGCGGAGACGCGCTCGTAGCTCACCGGATCGGTATAGCGGAAGGCCAGGTCTTCAAGCTCGCCGCGCACCTTGCCCATGCCCAGCCGGTGAGCCAGAGGCGCGTAGATATCGAGCGTTTCGCGGGCGATGGCCTCCTGCCGGTCCGGCTTGAGATGCTCGAGGGTGCGCATGTTGTGCAGCCGGTCCGCCAGCTTGATGAGCACTACGCGCACATCGGAGACCATGGCCAGCAGCATCTTGCGCACGTTCTCGGCCTGGCGGTCTTCGCGGTTGGCGAACTGGATCTTGTCGATCTTGGTGACGCCGTCCACGATGTGCGCCGCCTGGTCGCCGAACTCGGCCGCAATCTCTTCGCTGGTCGCGGGGGTGTCTTCCACCGAGTCGTGCAGCAGGCCGGCGGCGATGGCCGTGGCGTCGAGCCGCATCTCGGCCAGCACCTCGGCTACTTCGAGCGGATGGATGATGAAGGGCTCGCCGGAGGCGCGTACCTGGCCCTTGTGATGCTGAACGCAGAAATCCCACGCCTTGCGGATGAGCGAGACATCTTCATTGGGGCGATTGGACTGGACCTGGCGAAGCAGCGCTTCAAAGCGCGCGTTCACGGCCTCTTCGCTCAAGTGCGGCGCAGGGGCCGCGTCCACCGCAGCGGGCGCTTCCACTGCCTGAGCCGTAGACTGGCCGTTAACCTGTGCCGGTATCGTCTCCCGGGCCGTCGCCATGCTTCATTATAGGCCGCTTGGGTTTTTAGAGCTTTGAACCCCACATGATGATGGTGGTGTCCTGGTTTGAAAGGGCACGACTTCAGTCGTGCCGCAAAGATCCGCTGAATGAGTGGGGCTTTAGCCCCTGAGACAGCGATTGTTTTGAAATGAGGAGACAACCCATATAATCCGCCATGGTGCTGTGCCTGCGTTCGATGGCCCAGAGTGCAGGAATGCAGCTCGGAGATGCTGGGGCGGGGTCCGGGACTTGTTAAGATGGACCAGGGTTCATTGCAGGAATGAGCAATGAGAATCAGTAATTTGAAGCGATATCTGCAGCAGATTCAGGCACAGTAGCGGCCGGCTGCCGATGCGCTTTCGGCCCATCGCACGCGAGGGCTCGAAAGGAGCGTATGGCAAAGCCGAACAAGCCGCGAACCGGGGCACCTAGCGCTCGAAAGACGAAGCCCGCAGGGACCCGGCCTGACGACCGGCGCACGGCGGCTGGAGCTGCTACTGGAGCTTTGATCAGCCGTCGCGCCGCGGACCGGCTTCGCGCCGGCCACGTTTGGGTGTATGCCTCGGAGATTGAGTCGCTTACCTTGCCTGAAACTGCCTCAGCCGGCGCTCCGGCGCTGCTGCCCGTGGCCGACAATCGCGGGCTGTTGCTGGGTACGGCGCTCTACAGCCCGTCCTCGCAGATTGCGCTGCGGATGGTGGCGCGGGAGGCGCTGGACGAAGCGGCGTGGCTGCGGCTGCTCGCCGGGCGGCTGCGGACGGCCATCGACCGGCGCAGGCCATTGCTCGACGCCGGGAACGATGCCTGCCGTCTCTGCTTCAGCGAGGCCGACGAGTTGCCGGGCGTGATCGCCGACAAATACGGCGACCTGGTCATTCTGCAGCTCCTGGCCAAAGGGCTCGATTCCGCTAAGGTGCGCGAGACCTGCGTCGATGTGCTGCGCAGCACGCTCGCGCCCGCAGCCATTCTCGAGCGGCCCGATCCGCGCATCCGCGAGCTGGAAGGGCTGAGCGCGCCCAGCGCTGAGCCCTTGTGGCTGGCCGATCCAAACGCGCCCCGGGCCAGCACGCAATTTCACCTCAACGGGCTGGTGTTTCATTACGACGCGAATGCGGGCCAGAAGACCGGCGCATTCCTCGATCAGCACGCCAACTACGCCGCTGCGCAGCAATGGGCCTTGAAGATGGCTCCCGGCGGGCGCGCGCTCGACGTGTGCTGCTACCAGGGCGGCTTCGCGCTGCATCTGGCGCGCGTGTCGAAGCGCGTGACCGGGATCGACGCTTCACACGCCTCGCTCGAAGTGGCGGAGCGGAATCTCGAAGCCAATCGCGGGCAATTGGGCGCGCAGGTGGACTGGATCGAAGCCGACGCCTTCGAGATTCTGCGCGACTGGTCGAGCGCGGGCGAGCAATTCGATGCCATCGTGCTTGATCCGCCGGCCTTCGCAAAGAGCAAGCGGGCGGTCGAAGGCGCGCTGCGCGGCTACAAGGAGCTGAATTTGCGCGCGCTCAAGATGCTGCGCCCGGGCGGGCTGCTGATGACTTTCTCCTGCTCGCACCACGTGGGCTGGGGGGATCTCGAGTCTGCCGTTGCGTCCGCTGCTGCCGACGCATCGCGACGCGTGCGGCTGCTTGAGCGCCGCGGCGCGGCGGCTGACCATCCGGTGGTGCTGAACCTGCCGGAGACCGAGTACCTGAAGTGCCTGCTGCTGGAAGTGGAGTGAGCGCGGACCTTCCGCAGTGCCTGCTGGATCCAGGAATCGCAGGGTTTTGTGTCAGGGCACGACTTCAGTCGTGCCGTAAGACGGCCATAAAAGACGATGGGCTTTTAGCCCCTGCGGGATGTTTGATCGCCAGCGGGGCGAATCCAATAGAGTTGAGCACAGAAACGCATCAGGGGCTGAAGCCCGGACCCCTTCTTTGACACGTTGTCCAGCCGGGGACTTACTTTACACATCAGACCGGGGACATGGTTTACAGATGCTTCCGGTTTTTGGGGTTGTGCTGCTAACTCATAATTGGTCAGCAGCCGTAGCCGTCGAGCCTGTGGGAAGTTGGGAAATCCCCGCGTTTGGGATTTCCCGACTTTCCATAGGCTAAGCGTCGTTGTCGTAGTCTTCGGGGCGCATCCTTTCCACGCGCATGGTTTGCTGGTCCAGTCTTGCGATCGGGCACCAGGCCAGGTGGATGCATTGATAGCGGTCGTCGATGGGCAGCAGGCCGATGCGCTCGCCGGCCAGCACCTTGCTCAAAAAGACGTTGTGGCCCTTCCAGAAGAACTGCCCGTGCGGGAACACGCGGCGCACCTTCATGGCGGTACCGTACTCCGGCTCCGGCAGGCGCGACGGATAGGGGCGGGGCGAGCCGCGATAGACCGAGGCCGGGGTGCGCATCTGGAGCCCCTGGTGCGGCCGCACCGCGTTGTATTCCTGGCGGAAGCGGTCGAAGGCGCGCTGTTGCGCGCGCCGGTTGGCTTCAGGCGGCGAGGCCGTGGCTTCCTTCAGGGTGCGGTGCATGCGCTCGTGGCGGCCGTTCTGCTCCGGGTGACCGGCCTGGATGCGCTGCGCACGGATGCCCAGCTTGATCCACCACACCGAAAGCCGCGACAGCCCGGCCGGCGCGCAGGAGGCGAACGGCGGACCGTTGTCGGTGCGCATGGACAAGGGCAGCCCGTACTGGCGAAACGCGGCTTCGAAGATCGCCCGCACCCGCTCGGTGTCGGTCTTGTCCACCGCCTGGCAGCGCAGAAGATAGCGGCTCGAGGTGTCGCAGATGGTGAGCGGATCGATGCGCTCCCCGTCGCCGCTGCGCAGCCAGCCCTTGAAGTCTCCCGACCACTCGTCGTTCGGCTCCGCCGACGATGCAAACGGCTGCGTGTACGGCGCCACGCGCCGCCGCTTGCTCCGCCGATGCGTCAACCCTTCGCGGTCCAGCATCGCTCCAATCGTGCTCGCCGCCGGAATGGCAAGTTGGCTGTGACGGTCCGCGAGAATCTTCTTCAGCGTGCGCGGACCCCACAACGGATGCGCCCGCCGCAACGCAAGCACCAGTTGCTCGGTCTCCGCCGGTGTCTGGTTGGGATGAGCGCGCGGCGCCCGACTGCGCGCAATCAGCGCTTCCACTCCGCCCCCAGCATACCGGCGCAACACCTCATAGCCGCTCGGCCGCGAGATCCCGTACATCCGGCATAGCTCGCTCATCGTCCAATCTCCCGACCCATAGTCGGACAAAAACTCCTCACGCTTTTCCAACACTCCGCTCACGTTCCAAGGCATCCATCCCTTCTAAATGCCTCCGCTCGCGGAATCACCTGTAAACCATCTCCCCGGTCTACTCTGTAAAGTATGTGACCGGGTTGTACCTTATCGGCACGACTGAAGTCGTGCCCTGACACTTCGTGCGGCTTCCGTGGAGTTTTTCCGGAGCCTTCTAAAGCCCGCAGTCATTCTGTGCTGCGTTTTCGGGACCCTTCGACTTCGCTCAGGGCAGGCCTTGAAGTTGTGCCCCGACACAAAGCTATTCGACTCGCAGGCTCGTGAAACACGGCCTAAAGCCGGTTGAGGTCTTCGGGGCTGCTCATGCGGCTGATGGGCGTGATCTGGAACTGAAGCGGGACGCGCAGCATCACCGGCCGGGTGCCGATCTGGATGGTGATGTCGCGGTTGTTGTCGACGATGCGCTGCATGGCCGCGGTGAGCATCTGCTCGCTGGCAGGGGTGGTGAGCACAGCCATCAACGCAGAGTCGCTCCAGTGGTAGATGCCGTCATCGCTGCGCAGGCTGTGGGTGAGAAAGGCGGAGACGGCCATGAGGCTGTCCTGCACCGCCTCCCAGCCGAATCGCTTGCCGATCATGTCCAGGCATCCGAGCCGGAAGAGGACCACATAACCGCCCCCGCCTTTCTCCATGATCTGCTTTACGTGCTCTGTGGCTGCGCCGCCTCCGCGCAGGCCGGCTGCATTGTCATTGGCGGTGGAGCGGTCGGCTTTACCCAGCGCCGGGCCGCCGTTTTGTCCGTTCAGCCCGCCGATGCGCAGATAATCGGCCAGCAGTACCTGGAAGCCCTGGATCTCCTCACCGGTTAGAAGGCTTGCGACGCGGCGGGTGAGCGTGACGGCCCGCTCTGAGGCGGGGTCGAGGCCGCGGCTTTTGATCAGGTCGCGGACCAGCGTGGAAGCCAGGCCGCGCCAGCTCGCCAGCCGCTCGCGCAGCAGCTCGTCCACCTTGGTCCGGTACGTTTCAAACTCGCGCAGGATGGACCGGATGAGCTCCACCTTGTCGTCTTCCGGGAGCCCGTCGCGAAGCTGCAGCGACAGCCGGGCGAGGTTGGCGCGGAGATCCTGGTAGGCCTCGGCGTGAATCTCCGGCGTGTGCCGTGCGAAGCCCTCCACCAGCAGGCTCAGGGACCGCTCGGCTGCGTCCAGCGCAACCACCCCCACTGGCGGCGATTCGCCCTTCGAGCTTCGGGTGCGTATGCCCATCGGGCGACTCCTTCGAGTGGTTTATCGGCTGGACCAAGTGGTTTCAGCAGCATATTTTCATGGGTTCCCGCCGCATGCTGGATGCCGGGCGCGCCCGTTACCGGTTTCTCTATCTGGGCCGCTCACTCTGCGCGTCTACTCCTGTACACTGG
>JBAUCP010000191.1:0-4114 GCA_049677625.1 Occallatibacter sp.
GCTCAGCCTTGGGCAGGCGGCGGATGAAGTCTTGAATGCCGGTCACACTTCGAGTTTACCCGCCAGAGCGCAAGATTTCAGCCGATGCCTCTCGGTTCAGGCTCTTGAGAAGGTGCTGTGGATGAACACGTTCCATTGGTGCAGATTGAGGGGGTCGAGGGAGCCCTTGGGTATTCAACCAATGGACGGATTGAGTTGCTGGGACGCCGGAGGGCCGCTCTCCTTCCACTTCGCTATTCGAGTGAGGTGGTACTGGAGATAGAGAATCCCAAAGAAGAACGTCATCAGGGCGCTGATGCGAAGATCTATCGGCTCAACCTGGTTATAGTGCTTGAGCAGCGACCGCCGCATCTCGAAGACCGCCCCACGGAGGAAGAAGACGGATGCGCTTAATTCGATTACTCCAAAGATAAACCCAGGAGTGATATCTGGAAGGTAGAGTGCCTGGCCGGCTCCGGCGGCATACGTCAGCGCGGAGAATGTGTAGAACGTCCCGATGCCGGAGACCAGCGCCAGGATCCCCCAAACGGTTGGACGGTGGTTCCGATCCAATCTCGCGACAAACCTCGCCTGGACGAAGAAAAGGATCACCAGGAACAGTCCAAAGGTCGCGAACGTGAGCAGGGGAGTCAAGTACCAGGGGATCGCGAGAGGTACGAGAGGCTTGGCGAATTCGGACCTGAGATAGCTGTACAAGAAATAGATCGCCAGGCCGATATCAAGCCAGATGAAGAAGCGGAACCATGTGATGATGGGTAGGCCAGCCATGAGCAGGAAGCAGAAGATGACGCTGAAGATTGGGATGAGCGGGATGACCCGTGAGAGCCGGAGGACGACAGCGATGAGGAGGAGGGTGTCTAGGACGGCCTTGAGATACGAGCCGCCGGGGACGAAGAGCTGGATGGCGCCGCATGTCGCGACTGCGACTATCAGAATCACCCCGGCGTGGAGCAGATCCTTGGCGACCGTCTTTTGGCGCTCCGGACCGCCGGGAACGCGAAATCCGCGACGACGCTCCGGCTCGCGGTAGCGCAGCACGATAACGCCGAGCGAGACCAGAACAAAGGCAAAGAGCGTGCCGATGTTGGAGAGGTCGGCCAGCGTGCCGATGTCGAAGAGGCCGGAAGGAATGGCGACGACGATTCCCGCGATCCAGGTGGAAAAGGCCGGCGTGCGAAAGACCGGATGGACGGAGGAGAAGACGCGTGGCAGCAGGCCGTCCCGTGACATGGAGAACCAGACCCGTGACTGGCCGAGCTGATAGACAAGGATGGACGAGAGCATGCCCATGATGGCGCCAAAGAGGACGATGAGGCGGACCCAGTGGAGCGGGTGGCCGCCGGGCAGAATGGAGAGCTTCTTGAGCGCGTTCACCACCGGCGCCGCGTCACCCACCATGGATCGCCAGGGCACAAGGCCGGTAAGGCAGACGGCAACCGCCACATAGAGCACCGTGCAGACAACCAGCGTGGCGATGATGCCGATGGGCATATCGCGCTGGGGGTTGCGGCACTCCTCGGCGGCGGTGGAGACCGAGTCAAATCCGATGTAGGTGAAGAAGATGATGGAACCGCCGGTGAGCACGCCCGACCATCCGTTGGGCATGAAGGGATGCCAGTTGCCGGGGTGGATGAAGCCGAGGACGGCGAAGATAAAGATGAGGATTGCAACCAGCTTGAGGCCGACCATGGTGTTATTGGCCGAGGCCGATTCCCGGATGCCGCGGACCAGGATCACGGTGAGGATGAGGACGATAAGGAACGCGGGAATATTGAAGCCGAAGTGCCAGCCGGGTTGATAGAGCCAGTTGCCGGCCAGATCCTGCAGGCCGTCGGGCAGATAGGCGGGCGAGATCCACTTGGGCGAGGGATGGAGGCCGAACCAGTCGAGCAGATCGACCACGTGCGCTGCAAAACCCACGCTGACGGTCATGTTGGAGCCGGCGTACTCGAGAATCAGGTCCCAGCCGATGATCCACGCAATCAGCTCTCCGAGCGTCGCGTAGGTATAGGTATAGGCGGAGCCGGCGATGGGGATCATGGAGGCCAGCTCGGCATAACAGAGGCCGGTGAGCGCGCAGACAATAGCCACCAGCACCAGCGAAAGCGCGATGGCCGGGCCGGCGCCGGGCCGCCCAGCCATGGCTGAGTGGCGGATGAGGAAGTCGGCCAGCGGCGTGTTGAGCACGCTCGAGGTGTCGAACTGCTCGCCGGAGATGGCCGTCCCGATGACGGTGACGATGCCGGAGCCAATGACCGCGCCAATGCCCAACGCCGTAAGCGACCACGGCCCGAGGGTCTTTTTGAGACAGCGATCGGGTTCTTCCGAGTCCCGGATAAGCTTGTCGATTGACTTGCGCGCAAGCAGTTGGCTGGGCAGGGGACATCTCCTCGACTCGCCACGCGGCGGTAATTTACCACAGCATACAGGCTTCCGTAGTGGAGGAGGTGAGGCAGCTTCCAGCTACCAGCTTCTAGCTCCAAGCTTTTTGCGCTGAGGAGATGGCCTGAGCGCAAGCTCGATGAGCTATAGGCTAGCAGCTAGAAGCTAATAGCCAGCTTTTACCGCTTCGACACGCCGCGGACCAGCTTCTTCACTTTCTTCTTGGTCGACCCGCGCGGGGTGGTGCGCTTGGCTTTGGGGGCCGCTTTCTTGCGCGCCGTGCGCTTCAGCTTCTTGCGTTCCAGCTTGTCTGCGATCTTGGTGGTGTCAGCCACGTGTAACCTCTTTCAATCGTGTGTTTTTCAACGTTTCCCACTGTTGGGGGATGCTATGCTTAAGGATAACAGGGATTGGGTGCGATTCAAAACAGAAGCGACGCCCGGCAGGGCGGCGCAGGCCTGCAAGTAGAGGCAGTTCGCGGCCGGAAACGCCGCCGGACCGCATCCGCGGTAAACTCGAATGCACCAGCCCATCCTATCCCCCCAAGGTCACGCAGTCGAGTCACGCAATCGAGAGGTGGCGCTTGAATTTCACGAGCGGTCTGGTCCTCGCCGTCAACCCCGGAGCGGTGTCGACCAAATTTGGCGTATACACGCGAGCCGGCCAGCAACTGGCCAAGACGATTCGCCACGGCGAGGCGGAGGCGGCGCAGTTCCGCGGCCAGCCTCTGCTGGCGCGCGCGGGATATCGCACCAAGCTGATTCGCGAGGCGCTGGAGCTGGCCGGATATACCTCGAGGGGCTGCGGCGGAGAGCCGTTCGCGGCCGTGGCCGGGCGCGGCGGACTGCTGCGGCCCACCACCTGCGGCACCTACCTGGTGGACGAGGTGATGGTGGAGGAGCTGGAGCGGGCCGAGCGCGGAGAACACGCGGCCAACCTGGGCGCGGTGATAGCGCTCGAGTTTGCGCGGGACATGAGTGTGAACGCCTACGTGGTGGATCCGGTGACGGCAGACGAGTGGCAGGACTGCGCGCGGTTTTCCGGCTCCAACCTCATCCCGCGGTCCTGCGTTGGACACGTGCTGAACAGCAAGGCCGTGGCCAGGCGCTACTCGCGCGGGCGAGGCCGCGAATACGCTTCCATGCGGCTGGTGGTGGTGCACATGGGGAACGGGATCACCGTCTCCGCGCATCGCGACGGCCTGATGATCGACTGCAACACCATTGAGGAGGGCCCGTTCGGCCCCGACCGCACCGGTTCACTGCCGGCGCGGGAACTCATCAAGCTCTGCTTCAGCGGGCGCTACACGCAGGCTGAGCTCGATCGCCACGTCTTTGGCGACGGCGGGCTGTTTGCCTATCTGGGCACGCGCGATCCGATGGAGGTGGAGCAGCGCATCGAAGCGGGCGACCACCAGGCAGAGGCGGTGCTTGAAGCGATGCTCTATCAGATTGCGAAAGAAGCCGGCGCCATGGCGGCTGTGCTCCAGGGCAAGGTAGACGCCGTGCTGCTCACAGGGAGCATGGCCTGCTCCCGGCGGATGGTCAACCGGCTGTGCACTTATCTTGAGTGGATCGCGCCCGTCGCCAACTTTCCCGGCGAAGACGATCTGCGAGCTCTGGCGGAAGGCGTGTTTCGGGTGCTGGACGGAGAAGAAGAAGCCAAGCGATTGCCGCCGGAAGAGAACGGCACGATTGCCTGAGGGCTGCTAGGACGTATCCCCCTACTGATC
>JBAUCP010000192.1:0-3657 GCA_049677625.1 Occallatibacter sp.
GAGGAGCGCCGCTCCTGTTCTTCGGCCGCAAGTGCGTCAACCAGCGCGTTTTTCTCATCGGCTGGGAGCCATTTCGCGCTCGCGGGCTTGTTATCCAGAAAGCGAAAGGACGTGAGGCCCATGGCAACGGCCATGAATCCTTCCACCAGAAACATCCACTGCCAGCCCTGCAGGCCGTTCTTTGATTGAATCTCGAGAAGCAGCCCGGAGAGCGGACCGCCAAGCACGAGCGCGAGCGGCACGCCGAGATAAAAAAGTCCCACAATCTCGCCGCGAATGCGATTCGGAAACCAGTAGGTGAGGTAAAGGATCGTTCCCGGAAAAAAGCCCGCTTCCGCTACACCGAGCACCAGGCGCAGAACGTAGAACGACGTGCTGCCGGTAACGAACATGGTGGCCATTGAAACGAGTCCCCAGGTCACCATCAGGAACGAGATCCAGAGCTTTGCGCCGAAGCGGTGCAGGATGAGGTTGCTGGGAAATCCGCACAGCGAATAGCTGATGAAAAACAGGCCCGCGCCCAGCGCGTAGGTGCTCTCTGAGATGCCCACCGAGGTTTGCAGCGCCTGTTTGGCAAAGCCCACGTTGGCGCGGTCAAGGAACGAGACCACGTACATGAGCATGAGATAGGGAGTGAGCCGCCACAGCGCGCGCGAGACGGCGCGGTCCATGGGGCTGCGTGCTGGAGCGGTGAGCGAGGGCTCTGCGGAGCTGATTTTAGTTGTCGAGCTCTCGCTCATTCAGGTTCCTTATTTTTTTGAAAAGCAATTTCCTGCGCCCGGCAAATCACAACGACGGCTGGCCGGCTTGTCTTGGTCTCCACTGGTATGCGGCGATGGAGTTCTTCCAGAAGTATTTCTCCTGCGCTTGCGGGCTTTTCTTCGCAATATAGCCGCGCACGATCGCGAAGGTCTGCGCATAGGTGGCCACGTGATCGCTGTTGGGCCAGTCGCTGCCGAAGAGGATGTGGTCTTCGCCGAAGACGTCCCAGATTGCGTCGAGCGGCGCCTGATAAAGATGCGGATTGGTCTCGAGCTTCCCGTTTACCTGCACCGGAATCTCCGAAAGCTTGATGAAAACGCGCGGATTCTGCGCCAGCGCGCGCAGATCGGCCCAGTACGCATCGCGCGCGGCGGGCTCCGTGGGCACGGGCGCATGAGGCAGATGGTCGATGACCATGCGCAGATCGGGAACCTGGTCTGACACTCTGCGAATCGCGGCGATCAAACGCGGATCGGGATTGGCGCTGTCGAGAACCAGGCCCGTGGCGGCGAGCGCCTTCAACCCATCGAGGAAGCCGGGCTTGTCCATGTCCGCGGCCAGATCGCGGTCCCAGATATTGCCGTAGCGGATGCCGAGAAATAAAGGGTCCTGGTGGAGGCGGTCGAGATCGTCCTGGTAGCCGGGCGCGCCGGGCACCAGATCGCCGATCACGCCCACGATCGCGGGATGACCGACGGCCACGTTAAGCAGCCATTGGTTGTCGCTCTTGAGGGGGCTGCACTCGATGGCGATGGCGCCCACCACGCCGAACCGCGCAGCCAGACTCATGTAGCGCTCAGGCAGCGCGGGCTTGTAGATGATATCCGTCTTGTCGGGCCAGGGAACGCCGCCGGGGCGCAGCGGATCGAAGAGATGAATGTGCGTGTCGATCACCGGGCCGAAGTCAGGCTGAGCCGGTACGAGCCGTTCTGCCGCCGGCGCTGCCGCGCTCAAGGCCGCGAGTTTGAGAAGATCGCGCCGCTTCATCGGGACCTCCGCAGCATGGCGCGGGCGAAAGCCCGGCCCAGCGCACACCCCACTATACACAGCGCGGTGCGAGTGCTTCCCGATGCGGCCGTGCCAGATCAACGGCCGCCGGCTACTCTGCCGGCGTAGCCATGAATCTGGCTGACAGCAGCAACGCCACGCCGACAAAACCGGGGATCAGCCCGCAGAGCGCGAGATTCCACCCGATGAGCGCGCGCAAGAAGATCACCAGGCTCAGGCCCACGGCGATGTTGACCACTCCACCGATCTTAAGCCCTGCACACTTCCTCAGCTGCTCCTGACGGCTTTGTTCGCGAAGCAGCTCGAGGGCTGCTTTGGCGCCCTCGCCGGGGGACTCGACAAGCCGCCGCATTGTTTCCGCCTTGTAAAAGGCTTCCCTTTCCTTGCGCCGGTTGTCGATCCATGTCACCAGCGGGATAAACACCACGAACAGCGCCGTCGCGCCGACTGAAAGAAACATCCACAGCCCGAAGTTGCTTAAATCCGCGTCGCGAAGGAGCGAAAATGCCAGGTGCGTCATACAATCCTCCTGATTTGCTTTTGGGGTCCGGTTTCATCCCATGCGATCGGTGGGACAGTGGGGGGCGCGATGCGGTTGCATTTTCTTTCTGCGCCCCGATTGGCAATAAAATGCAACCGCGCGGCGAATGAGCCTGTCTTACCCGGCGGAGAATCCCCGACGTGACCGCAGTTCCCACCAGCGCAACGAAAGACATGGCCGATCGGGACGCGGCAGATGTTGCCCGAGTGCTGGCCGGCGACGTTGCGGCCTTTGAGGGAATCGTGCGCCGGTGGCAGGGGCCGCTTGTCAATATGGCCTGGCGCTACTGCCGCGACCGCGGACGCTCGGAGGAGATGGCGCAGGACGCGTTCATCCGGGCCTGGCGCGGTCTTGCTGGGTGGCGGCGCGAATCCAGTTTTTCAACCTGGCTGTTCGCTTTGGCCGCAAATGTCTTTCGCTCCGAACTCAAACGGGTTCCTACTGTCAATTTGCCGCTTGACGAGGTTGCCGAGCCCGCCGGACCGGCGCTGCAACACGATTCGCTTGAGGCACGGTCGCGGCATGAGTTGCTCCACCGCGCGGTTCTCACCCTGCCGCCTCGTTATCGCGAGCCGGTGGTTCTCTATTATTTTCACGAGATGGACGTGGGCCACGCGGCGCGCACCATGGGGCTGCCCGAAGGTACGCTGAAAGCCCGCCTGGCCCGCGCACGCGAACTGCTCCGCAAGCGATTCCCTCATCTCAGCGAAGAGCGCGCAACGGCACCGATTCACATCTCTGGAAAGGAAGCTTCGCGATGAACCTCGAGACAGAATCCAGCAGGAAATATGACGCGATCAACCGCATCCTGGCCACAGACGAAGAACTAATTCCGTCTTCAGGATTTCTGGCTGCCGTGATGGAGCGCGTGCGCGAAGAGGCCGCGGCGCCTCCGCCGATTCCGTTTCCGTGGAAGCGCGCCGTGCCCGGCATTCTGATTCTTGCGGGCGTGCTTGGCTGGGCCGCATTCGAATTCATGCAGTACGCATTGGGGGCCGCGCGAGAGCTCACGATGACTCAGCCGCATCTGCCCGCAACCATCGGGCCTGCGCTTGCACCCGCGGGTTGCATCGCGTTCGCTCTCGCGGTCTCTCTGCTCTGCTGGCTCTTTTCGGCCCGCCTGGTTCGCCGGTCAAGCTTGCTCTAGGGAACCTCCGAATAAGTCGGCGTTTTGAAAGGGCACGGCTTTAGCCGTGCCGTAAGTTCCGCAAAATCATTGGGGCTTTAGATGGGATGAGACGGCTGGTCTCGCGGAGAGCTAGGCTTTCCGCAGCGCACTCGAGGTGCCAGGAGGAGACCAGCCGATGAAGAAGGTTAGCAAAGTGGTGCAGCAAATGGGAACCGCG
>JBAUCP010000193.1:0-15897 GCA_049677625.1 Occallatibacter sp.
GCTCTTAGTATACCCGTGCCGCGGTTTTGGCAGGTGACCGATTAGACGGCGTTTCAGTACGCAAGTTGCAGAGGAATCTAGGGAATTTAGGCTGTTCGCGGTTTCCCGGAAAGGGGCTGAGTTGCCGTACCCAGGCCGCGGACGATGGCCTGCGCGGCGTTGCGCGTGAAGTCGAGGGTGGCGCGGGCGGTGAGGGGGAGATTGCCGCCGGTGGCGAGCTTGGCGATGCCGTGGACCAGAGACCAGGAGGCCCAGGCCAGCGGGAGCGGGTCGCCGGCGGGCAGGTCGCCGGATTGCTGCGCGGCGACGATGGAGTCAAGCAGGACGCGAAAGGCGTCTTCGCCTATCGGCGGGTCGTGCTTCTGGCGTTGGCGCCAGGTGGTGGACACATCGAACATCACCACCAGGTGGTGCGGCCAGCGCAAGGCGAATTCCACATAGCCGCAGCCGCATAGCTCGAGGCGTTCGCGCGGAGATTTTCCGGATGCCACGGCCTTGCGCATGACCGTGGTAAGGCGCTCGAAGCCCTCGGCGGCGACGGCGGCCAGCAGCTCGTCCTTGCCGGCGAAGTGGCGATAGGGCGCGTTGTGCGAGACGCCGGCGCGGCGTGCGACCTCACGCAGCGTAAAGGCGCGCGGGCCAACTTCGCCCACCAGCGTGATGGCGGCATCGAGCAGGGTCTTGCGCAGGTTGGGGTGGTGGTAGGGCTTGGCGGTCTTTGTGCGGGTCACGGATTCATTTTAACCCTTAATGTTGACAGGAGCAACTTTTGGAACTACGCTGGGATTGATTTATGTTGCTTGTGTCAACATTCAGGGATCAGGGATCAGGGATCAGGGATCAGGGATCAGGGAATAGGGGATAGACGAAAAGACTTCAGACGGCTAGGGGGGATCAGGTTATGCCGGTGGGAACTGCTTATAAACAGGCGCGGATTGGCGAGAGCTGGGATGCAATCGTCATCGGCTCGGGGATGGGCGGGCTTACGGCGGCAGTGCTGCTGGGCGCGCACGGCGGCAAGCGCGTGCTGGTGCTGGAGAGGCACTACGAGGCGGGCGGGTATACGCATACGTTCCGGCGGCCGGGGTTCGAGTGGGATGTGGGATTGCATTACATCGGGCAGGTTGAGCGCAAGGAGATGAGCGTGCGGCGGGCCTTCGATCATGTAACCGGCGGCGCGGTGCAGTGGCAGGCGATGCCCGAGGTTTACGATCGCGCGGTGATTGCGGGGCAGAGATTTGATTTCACGGCTGGGCTGGAGCGGTTTCGCGCAGATCTGAAAGGATGGTTTCCGGGCGAGGCACGGGCGATCGATCGATATCTGAAGGCAGTGCGGGCGTGCAATCGTGCGAGCAGCCTGTACTACGCAGAGAAGGCGATCCCTGCGCCGGTTGCGGCCGTGGCCGGCGGGCTGATGCGTGCGCCCTACATGCGCTGGGCCAGGCGCACGACCCGCGAGGTGCTGGAGAGCTTCACGCGTAACCAGGAGCTGATAGGAGTTTTGACGGCGCAGTGGGGCGACTACGGGTTGCCTCCCGCGCAGAGCAGCTTTGCGATGCACGCCACCATCGCGGAACACTATTTTGAAGGCGGCAGCTATCCGGTGGGCGGCGCGGGCGTGATTGCGGATGCAATGACCAAGCGGATCGAGGGGCACGGCGGCAGCCTGGTGACGAGCGCCGAAGTGGCGAGCATTCTGCTTGAAAGCGGCCGCGCTGCCGGCGTGCGCATGGCGGATGGGCGCGAGTTTCGCGCGCCGCTGGTGATGAGCGACGCGGGCGCGGCGAATACATTCGGGCGGCTGCTGCCGCGCGATCTTCCGGCTATCAACGGGCTGCGCACAAAGCTGAGCCGCATCGCGGCCTCTACAGCGCATGTGAGTTTGTATATGGGGCTCGGGAAGAGCGACGCGGAGCTGGGGTTGAAGGGGACGAATCTGTGGATCTGTTCCTCGTTCGATCACGATGCCAATGTGGAGCGGTTTGCGCGGAACATGGATGCGCCGTTTCCGTGTGTCTATCTCTCGTTTCCATCGGCCAAGGATCCGGATTTTGCGCGGCGGCATCCGGGCAAGAGCACGATTGATGCGATCGTGCTGGTTAGCTACAGCGCATTTGCGCAGTGGAGCGGGACGCGGTGGAAGAAACGCGGCGATGAGTACGATGCGCTGAAGGAGCGGTTGGCGGCGCGGCTGCGCGCAGAGATCGTGCGGCAGGTTCCGGCGGCGGAGGCGCACATTGAACACGCAGAGCTTTCAACGCCGCTCACCACGCGGCACTTTATGAACTACGAGCAGGGAGAAGACTACGGGTTGAGCGCCACGCCTGTGCGCTACACAACGCGTGAGTTAGGCGCCCGGACGCCCATTCGCGGACTGTATCTGACCGGGCAGGATGTGGCGGTGCTGGGGGTGACGGGCGCGTTGTTCGGGGGAGTGGTGAGCGCGTCGGCGGCGCTCAAGAAGAATCTATTTTCGGTGGTGGCGAGGGGGTGAAGGGACGGGTGCTGCGTTGGAGGTTGTGCTTTCCCACCTTAGCCGATGCGCAACGGACTAGCATCGTCGAAGGTGGGGCACCCGGTATGGATGGTGGAGTTCGTGCTTTCCCAGGTCTCAGAAACGAGACCTGGGGCACCCCTTTTCGTGCTTGGTTTGAGATGAAAGGACTGGTGGGCTGGGGACTGTGCTTTCCCATCCTTGAATCAAAGAACGATTCAAGGATGGGGTGCCCGGCGGTTGTACGATGGGCGCAGGAGTCACGGAGATGCGCGCAGAGTTGTGCTGGGTTGTGGTGGTTGCGGGATCGATGCTGGTGGGTTTGGGTGCGGCTTATGGGCAGTTGCAATTTCCGAGCAGCGACAGTGCGCAGCAGGCGCCGAATCCGCTCGTCGACACTACCGTCAAGCCGGGCAAGATGATCCTCTTAGACCTCGAAGCTCGATTCCAAAAGGATGTAACCGAACGCGGGGGGCCGGGCTTTGCCTCGTGGTTTGCGCCGGACGGAGTGCTGCTGGGCAACGGCGCTGCGCCGCTCATTGGCCAGGTGGCCATTGCCAAATCCACCACGTGGTTGCCGAAGGATTATCAGCTCACGTGGACGGCCACGGACGCGGTGATGGGCCCCTCCGGCGATATCGGCTACACCTGGAGTCATTACGAAGGTCATGGCAAGGACGCTAACGGAAATCCGGTTGTGACCAGCGGCCGCTTCATCACTATCTGGCGCAGGGAGCCGGACGGGAGCTGGAAGGTGGCGCTGGACGCGGGCGCAAACGATCCGCCGGAGGCCGGCGACTGCTGCAAGCTGCCGCCGGGGCATTGAGACGTATCTCCTTTGAGCTGTGCGCTTTCGATGGCAGGAGGCGGGTTCGGCGCGGGGCTGTTCCTGGCGCAATGGGAGCGGTTATGATCGATGGACGACGGCTCCAGACGGCGATGGCTGGCGATTCTCGCTGGCAACCCGACGGTAACTTATTTCCCGGAATTGGGTTCCATTACTTGGGTTGTAATTGATTTAGCTGGGCTTGACCTGTTTGTGCGAGAGTCAAGACGGTGCAATTGGGGGATACTAATTTTGGGCGCAAGCTGAGGTGCTCGAAGGCCGTTCTCAACTGAGTGAGAACCAGAACCCCGTGCGGCGGCCGAACACAGCGATGTTCGTCCGCACCGGACCCCCCTCCTTCTCAGCGCTTCCCTCCTGACATTCCCGCCTTCTGATACAGTTCCTTGCTATGGAAAATCTGTCTGCTCTTTTTGCCCGCGAAAGAGGTCTGCGCTGGCCGCCGCTTGTTTTTCTGCTCTGCGCGGCGCTGCATGTGGGGCGCGCGCAGGCGCCGGCTGCGCCTGCTGCTCCGGTTGTACCGGATTGGGCGCTGCCCGGCTCGCCCACGCATACGCAGGTGCCGCCGCCGGCCGACTTTCACCGCGCCAGCACAAACTTCGATACGCCTATCGGCGTCTTTGACGGCCAGTCGGATATTGGCAGCGCGCTGGTGCCGGGAAGCGCGAGCTACGACGCGGCTACGGGGCAGTACACCATCAACTCGGCCGGCTACAACATCTGGTACTCGCGCGATGAGTTCCGTTATTTGTGGAAGAAGATGAGCGGGGATGTTTCGCTGGCGGCCGATGTGTCGTTTCCGAACCCGAACGGATTCGGCGACCGCAAGGTGGTGCTGGTGATCCGGCAGAATCTCGACGACGACTCGAAGGAAGCCATGCTGGGCGAGCACGGCGCGGGGATGATTCACCTGGCTTTTCGCACCGACCGCGCGGTTTTCCTGAAAGACCTGCAGTACCGGTTCAGCGGATTGCTGAAAGACGTACACGCCCAGCGCGTGGGCATCGAGAAACACGGCGACTCGATCGCGATCTTCGTGAGCCTGCAGGGTGAACCGATGCACCAGCTTGGGCCGCCGATCACGCTGCACTTCGACGAGCCGTTTTACGTCGGCATTGGTTTTTGCTCACATCTGCCGGCGACCGTAGACACCGCGGTAATCTCCAATGTTGCACTAGTGGGGGAGGCGGGAAGGGTACGGTAGGGCTATCAGCGAGAAGATTTCTCGATGAGCCATAACCAGCTTCCTGTATTCTGGCGAAGAATTTCCACCCTGGAGAAAAAAGTCCATGGGGTTTGCCGCCCGCTCACTCGTGATCCTGTCCACTGCCATGCGGCTTCGCGCGCGCAACCGCGAAGCCACGGTGCAGGGCCGGAACGCCGCGCGCCCCATGCCGGAGAATGCGCGCGTTGGCTGGAGCGGAGTTCCGATCGAGCTTTTCTTCCGGACCGCGCCGCTCGTTTGCGGATTTCTCCTATGCGCGTGGGCAGGGATCGGCAGAGACCTGAATCGCGTTGGCATCGTACTGCCCGAGCACTTTGTTTCCTGGCTGCTGGTTGCGCTGGGCGTCACATGGGGCGCGCGTATCGTCTTCCGCTACCAGGGCGAGTTCCAGACAGCCCAGGTAAATGACCTGGTTCAAGACCAGAGCGTCTCGCAGATGCGCCCGCGCGCGGTCGAGATCGAAGGCGAGATCGTCGGTAGCGGCAGACCCGGGTCCCGATGGAGCCCCGACCTGGTGCTGAAAGACGATACCGGAGAGATGTTCCTCTTCTATCGCTCCTCCATTCCGCTTGGCCGCCTGTTCTTTGCCTTTCACACCGCCGACCGGCTGATTGGCCAGCATGTCAAGGTGCAGGGATGGTACCGCCGCGGTCTTCAGCCGTACATCGAGATATCGCGCATCGAGGCGTGTGTCTCCAAACCCAGCGCAGAGCCCGGTCCCATTTTGCTCTTCGGGAAAGCCGGCGAGCGGAAGCGGCTCGAATATGAGTTTCTGGTCGAGCGCTCCTATTCCAAGTGGATTCAGCTCCAGCTCTCGGCTGCGTTTGCGGCGGCGGGCATCGTGTTGCTGCTCGGCATGTATTGATCGTCTGAGTATCCGGCGGCAGCCGGCCTAGCGCGCATCGTCTGTTCGCAGTTTCCGGCTACGCGCCGTGAGACAATGCCTTCGAGCGGTCTTTCCCTGTCCCCTTTGCGGCCGCCGGACGAACCCTTTCATGGCCTTATCCACAAATGTACTGACTCTGCTCTTTGGGCGGCCGCTGGCCACGAGCGAAGAGCGCGCCGAACACATCGGGCCCATCGCCGGGATTCCGATCTTCGGCCTCGACGCGTTGAGTTCGGCCGCATACGGGCCTGAGGCCGCGCTCACGCTGCTTATTCCGCTGGGCCTGATGGGCGTGCATTACATTGTGCCCATCAGCGCGGCGATTGTGGCGCTGCTGGCCATTGTTTACTTCAGCTACCGGCAGACCATTGAGGCCTATCCGCAGGGCGGCGGCTCGTACACCGTCGCCAGCCAGAACCTGGGCGAGGGCGCGGGCCTGCTGGCCGCGGCGGCGCTGATGATCGACTACGTGCTCACCGCCGCGGTGGGCATCTCGGCGGGCGTGGGTGCGCTCATCTCCGCCGCGCCCGGCCTGCAGCCGCACACGCTCGAGCTTTGCCTTGCCGTGCTCGTCATCCTCACCATCGTGAACATGCGCGGCGTGCACGATACGGGCGTGGTGTTCATGATTCCCACGTATCTGTTCGCGGGAACGCTGCTCACGGTGATCGTGGTGGGCGGCTGGCACGCGCTGGCCAGCGGCGGGCATCCGCACGCGGTGATGGCGATGCCGGCCGTGCCCGCGGCCACCGCTGCGGTGAGCCTGTGGCTGCTGCTCAAGGTCTTTTCCTCCGGCTGCACGGCCATGACCGGCGTGGAGGCGGTGAGCAACGGGGTGATGGCCTTCCGCGACGACACGCGCAAGAATGCCAAGATCACGCTGACCATCATCATTGTGCTGCTGGCCATTCTGCTGGCCGGCATAGCGCTGCTGTGCCGCGCTTACTCGATTGCCGCGACCAATCCCGACGGCCCCGGATACGAGAGCGTGCTCTCCATGCTGACGCGCGCGGTGATGGGCCACGGATGGTTCTATTACCTGACCATCGCGTCGGTGCTGCTGGTGCTGGCGCTCTCAGCCAACACCGCGTTTGCCGACTTTCCACGGCTTACGCGGGCCATCGCGATCGACGATTACCTGCCGCATGTGTTTATGCTGCGCGGGCGGCGGCTGCTCTACTCGTGGGGCATTTACGTGCTGGTGGGGCTCACCGGGCTGCTGCTGATCCTGTTTGGCGGCGTGACGGACCGGCTGATTCCGCTTTATGCCATCGGCGCATTCATGGCCTTCACGCTCTCGCAGGCGGGCATGGTGATGCACTGGTGGCGCAAGGGCAATGCGCCGGTGCGGATGGCGGTCAACGGGCTGGGCGCATTGGCAACCGGCATCACGGCGATGGTGGTGCTGGTAGCCAAGTTCGCCGCGGGCGCGTGGATCACGGCGCTGCTGATCGTGCTGATGATCGTGCTGATGCACGCGGTCAAGCGGCATTACGTGCGCGTGAACCGCGCCATCGACCTCAACCGGCCGATCAGTCCGGCACAGGTGAAAGAGCCCATCGTGGTGCTGCCCATCGACCGCTGGAGCCGCATTACGGAGAAGGCGCTCTCCTTTGCGCTCTCCATGTCCACCGATATCCACTGCGTGCACGTGCAGGTGGGCGATGACCCCGACGCGATCAGCCGCGACTGGGACAAGGACATCGTGCAGCCGCTGTGCGACGCCGGCAGGTGCATCCCCAAGCTCGACGTTCTCCGCTCGCCCTACCGCTATGTGCTGCAGCCGGTCGTAGACTACATCCTGAAGCTCGAAAAAGAGTCGGATTTCCAGAAGATCTGCGTGCTGGTTCCCGAACTGGTGGTGAACCACTGGTGGGAGAACCTGCTGCACAACCGGCGCGCCGATCTCTTGAAGGTGCTTCTGCTCATGCGCGGCAATCAGCGCATTATTGTGATCAATATTCCGTGGTATATGGATGGGAAGTAGCAAGTTCGCGAGTTTGCAAGTTCGCGAGTTAGCGAGTTTGCGGGGGTGCGGATGTCTGCCGGCGATACATTGCCGTGCGATGTTGGTTACGCGGTTCTGGATGGGCGCGGCAAGAAAATTTATCTATTCAGCTTCGGCCGATTCATTGCCTTGCTTTCCTATTTGTGGCGCTGGCAGTCACAATGTTGAGTGGACCCAATCCTCCGGCGAGATTTCATGCGGGCTGCGTTTGTCGTGATCCTGTGCTGCGCGGCAGCACTCACTGCGCATGCGCAGGATGCCGAGCCGCTCTCGCCCGCGCCGGCCGTGGACCGTACGCTGGCTACGCTGCACGGCGTGGTGCGTAACGCCGATACCGGCGAAGGCGTGCCGCGTGCGCTGGTGCGCATCGAGGGCGATGCCGACACCGGGACGCTCACCGATGGCGACGGGCGATTCGAGATATCGGGCGTCCCCGTGGGGCCGCAGGCCGTCGACGTTGCAAGACCCGGGTTTTTCAATCCCGGCTCCGGCGGAACCACGGATCCGCACACGGCTGGTTTCGGTCCGCCGCATAATGTTCTGATTGCGGCAGGGATGCCGGACGTGGTGTTCACGCTGGCGCCAACCGGCGCCATTCGCGGCCGCATCGATCTCTCTACCGGCGATCCGGCGGAAGGCATCGAAGTGGGATTGGTGAAGCAGATTGTGGCCGATGGGCGCGCCGTTTGGCAGGCGAGCGGCTTTACGAAAACCCGCAGCGATGGAACCTATCGCTTCGGCGGCCTCACCGACGGCCAGTATGCGCTCCATACCATGCCAGCGCTCGACAGCGAGCCCTTTGCCACGATGGTCGCCCCCGGCAAGGGCGCAGCGGCGGAGCGCTGGGGCTACGCGAGCGTCTACTATCCCGATGCGCGCGATCCCTCCGGCACGGCGAAGATTGCCGTGGCAAACGGAGCGGAGGTTGAGGCCAACTTTACGCTGACGCGCGAGCCGTTTCACGCGGTCATAGTCTCCGTCATGGGGCCGCAGGCGGCCGCGGTGCACGCTCCCGGCAACTATTCGACCGAACTCACGGACGGAGCCGGGCATGAGCTTCCTTATCCCACGCAAAACGATTCGAACGCGCACACCATCCAGGCGGCGCTGCCTGACGGCACGTATTCCATGGTGGTTACCTCCACCGGGACCTTCCAGAGACCGGAGATGCAGGACGGCATCCCGGTGGCGATGGGCGGCGGCATTCTGGTGGGGGAGGTGGATTTTGCTGTCGCCGGTCATGCGATTACCAATCTGCGCGTGCCGCTGACGCCGGCTGCGCCAGGAACGGTGCAGGTGAGCGTGATCCACGGCGCAACTTCGGCCACAGGGGGCAACGAACAGGTTGTGGTGATGCTGAGCCCCGCCGACGCGTGGGAGGGCAGCGCGGTGGTGGGCCAGTACGCGACTGGCACAACCGACGGGCCGTTGCAGTCAAGTTATATGGCGCCGGGCCGCTACTGGGCGCATACGTTTGTGTCGGGACGCCGATTGTGCCAGTCGTCCTTTACAGCCGGCGGCGCCAGCCTGGGCCGCGAGCCGCTCACGATCGGCCTTTCCGGCGTGACCGCACCGATGGAGCTGGCGGTGCGCGACGATTGCGCAAAGCTCGCCCTGAGCCTGCCGGATAGCCTGATGGAGATGGGCGCGGGCGAGGAGAAGTATTACACCGTCTTTGTTGTGCCCGACTTCGACTTCACGTGGGACGTCAGTCCGATTGTGCTGCGGCCCACCTCGGGCGGAAGCTTCACTTTCGACAACCTCACGCCGGGCAACTATCACGTGTATACCTTCGAGGGGAACGCGAATCTCGAATACCGCAATCCGGCTGTGCTGGCGGCGCTGGCGAATCCGGGGCAGGCGGTGACGCTGTCGCCGGGAGCCACGACGAATCTTGTGGTGGAGGGGCCGGGACAGTGAAGAGGGTTGCGCCACTTGCGGTATTTAGATTTTTGCTTTCCCAGGTTAGGCGCGATGAGACTGCGCCGAACCTGGGGCACCCAGGGTTCGTGTTCTCCCACCCTTTTCGCAAAGTGCGCGAAAAGGATGGGGCACCCACGTTCGTGCTCTCCCAGGTCTCAGAAGCGAGACCCTTCGGCAAGCTCAGGGCAGGCTCTGGGGCACCCGCGGTGTTTAGATTCGTGCTTTCCCAGGTCTCAGAAGCGAGACCTGGGGCACCCGGCTTCTTGTTCTACCTGACCTTGGTCCTGTTTTTTTCAGCCCTTGCGGCGCTGATGCTGGCCGTATCTGCGGCGGCGCAGGGCGGCTCCTATCGCATTGCCGGGACGGTGGTGAATGCGGTCACGGGCGAGCCGGTGAGCGGGGCCATGGTTGCGCTGCTGACTGTGGAAGACAGCAGCACCGTCGCGGCTACGGAGAGCGGCGGCGACGGGCATTTCGTCCTTGCGCGTCTGCCGGCCGCGAAGTATCAGCTTTCGGCCTCGAAGCGCGGCTACTGTACCGGTTTTTACGATCAGCACGACAATTACAACTCGGCCATCGTGACCGGGGAGGGCCAGGACACCGGCAATCTGGTCTTCAGGCTGGCGCCGGAGGCGGTACTGAGCGGCGTGGTCAGCGGCGATGGCGGCGATCCCGCGGCGGGAGCTACGGTGATGCTCTTCGAGAGGCCGAACGGGCACGATCCGGGCGCGAAGATCGAGCAGGCCGGTACCACTACCACCGACGATACCGGCGCATACGAGTTTCCCGACCTCCCCGCGGGCGAGTACCTGCTGGCTGTGCGGGCGCAGCCCTGGTACGCGATCAACCATTTCGATACCGGCCTCAACCGGCAGCCGGAGACCGAGCAGCAGGCCGCGCTGGACGTGGCGTATCCGGTGGCCTTCTTCGATTCGACGTCCGATGAGGGCTCGGCCACGCCGATTGTGCTCTCGAGCGGCAGCCGCCAGCAGGCGAACATCAACCTGCACGCGGTACAGGCGCTGCACATTGAGGTGCAGACGCCGCAAAAGGCGGATGGGACGCTGGTGCAGCCGGAGCTGCGGCAGACCATCTTCGGCCTCAATGAGGGCGGCGAAGGCGGGTTCATGTCGCGCAACCGCGATGGCAGCACCGAGTTCGGCGGCGTGGCGCCGGGCGTGTATGAGCTGACCCAGGGCGATCCGCCGCGGATTGTGGAGCTGAATGCGAACGCGAGCCAGCAGGTGGACCCCAACGCGGGTACGCCTGCCGTGGCCGTGAACGGGACTCTACAGCCCGCGCAAGGCACGGCGGTCAACGGCGCCTACATGCTCTCGCTGGAGCCGGCCGGCGGCGACGCGAGCCCGCAGCCGCAGCCGACCTTCGCCAACCAGCGCGCCTTCAGCTTTCGCGCGGTTCCGGCGGGTGCGTGGAAATTGCAGGTTTCGAACGGCCTGGACGTTGTTTCCATCACCGCGGACGGCCGGACGCAGCGGGGAAATGTGCTGACGGTGCAGGACCACGCTCTCTCGGTGGTGGTGACGGTTACGGGCGGCAGAGCCGTGCGCATTGAGGGCTTTGCGCGTAAGGACGGCAAGGGATTCGCCGGCGCGATGGTGGTGCTGGTTCCCAAGGACCTTGGAGCCATGGCCGAGCTGTCGCGGCGCGACCAGTCGGACTCGGACGGCAGCTTTGGTCTGCTCAACGTGAAGCCGGGCGAGTACACGGTGGTGGCCATTGAGGATGGCTGGGACCTGGATTGGGGCAATCCCGCGGTGATTGCGCGCTATCTTCCGGGCGGCCAGGCCGTCACAGTGAAAGACAGTCTTGATAATGAACCGGTTGGGCAACCGGGCAGGCGGGTCGAACTTCCGGAGCCGGTCGTGGTCCAGCCCAGGTAAGCGTCTGCCACGCGCCGCCGGGGCTTCTTGGAAGCGGGTGGTAGAGGATAGTCTATGAAAGTACCGAATTTTGAGTTGGAAAGCCCACACCGGCGCAAAGCCGGAAGCAGCAAGGCAACGAGGAGAAGCTCGAGTTGAAGAGGATGTTTTTGCGTTCGATTTTGGCCATAATCCCGGCCATTCTTATACCCCTGTCCGCCGTAAGCCAGGTCGCTCCCGATACAGAGCAGGCCCCGGCCGAGAAGGCGCAACCTTCGTACAAGTACGAGGTCTACGCGGGCTTTGGCTACACCAGCCTCAACCAGGTGAACCAGTCGCGCTACGGGCTCATCGGCGTGGATCTCTCGATCACCCGCGACTGGGGCCGTTACTTCGGGCTCTCCGGCATAGTGAACTACTACAAGCCGCCGCTGAGCATCGGGAGCAGCACCACCACCATCGGCGGCGTCACCACTGAAAATGGCAATCCCGGCGACCCGTCCATCTATGAAGTGCTGATCGACCCCGAGGTGCACGCCGACATCTACGGAAAGGTGAGCGGATTTTTCCACGGCGGCATGGGCGTGGAGCACACCGGCGGCGAAAGCGAGACCCCGAACCTGTCGTTTGCCGGCGGCCTTGGCGGCGGCCTCACTTACAGCCTCAGCCAGCATTTGGCCATCCGCGCCTCCGGCGACAAGATCGGCGCGTCGTTCTCGCTGCGCAACAACACGCCCGTGCTGGGCTACTCGCCGCACCGCACCTGGAACTCGAGCGGCACCATCGGCATTGTCTACCGGTTCTGAGGGCGCAGAGACGAATCTGAATGACGACGCAGGCAGCTCCGGAGGCGCAGCAGGCTGGTTGGCTCCGAGCCGCCTGGAGCGACTGCCAGACTCCGTTTCACGGCGCGGCTCTGCTGCTCGTGGTTGCGCTTGTAGCGGTTGAGCTGGTGCTGGCGCGCGCGCTCCACTTTTCCGGGGTGAGCGAGGTCTTCAAGGTCTGGCCCAGCGTGGTGCTGAGCCTGGGGTGCGTGTGGTATGCCCGCTGGCGGCCGCTACCCAAGGCCGTCGAGCCCGCTGAGCTGGCGGTGTTCGCGATCGTCTTCACCAACATTCTCACCATCCTGATTCAGCTTGCGGGCAGAAGTCCTCATCCGCTCTTCGATGAGCAGTTCGCCGCGATGGACCGGGCAGCCCACTTCAGCACGGTGTATTGGGTGCGGCTGGCCGCAGGCTGGCCGGCGGTGCGGACAGGGCTTGCGGTGGCCTATGACCTGGTGACGCCCATGCTCTTTCTGGCCATCCTGGTTCCTCCGTTTTTCGGATATCGGAGCGCATCGCGGCAATTCATGCTGGGCATTGTGGTGGCGGCCATTGCCACCGCGGCAATCTTCTGGGCGTGGCCGGCGGTGGGGCCGTGGACTACGGAGGGCTATTCGCCCACGCGCGAGCAATCCGCGGTAGCTGCGTACCTGGTGCGGTTGCGATCGGCATTGCCGGTGAGCGCCGATATGGAAGACGCGGGCATTGTCTCGTTCCCGTCGTTCCACGTGGTGCTGGCCGTGCTTGCCGCATTTGCACTGCGCAGGATTCGCGTTCTGAGCATCTTCGCGTGGGTGGTGTGCGGCCTGATCTGCATCTCCACCATCACCACCGGCTGGCACTACGGCGTGGACGTTGTGGCCGGGCTGGTGCTTGCGGTTGTGTCGATCGCGGCGGTTAGTTGGGTGGAGTAACGCAGGATCGAAGATGCTATAACGGCCAGTTCCGAGCGGCATGATAGACGTGCAGGATATGAACCGCAGTTGGCCTTACCTCATACACGACGATGTAAGGCATGCCCGGCATCACCAGCTCGCGCGTTCCTTCAATTCTTCCAGCGCGGCCCTTCAAAGGGAAAAGATCAAGTCCATTCGCGGCGTCGAAGAGCGCTTTGGCGATGGCTCGTGCCGCTGAAGGATTGTCTTTTCGAATGTAGCGGGTAATTTCCTGAAGATCGCGCGCGGCTGGAGCCGTCCATCGGACTTGCATCGGGTCCGGCATCCGGAGGCATCAAGATTGCAGTTCGCGCTCTATATTCGCCCAGACTTCGGAAGCAGGAACGAAGTCGCCGCGTGCCGCGGCTTCCTGTCCGGCCCGGACGGAGGCATGAAAGCGGGCCTCTTCCGTCAGGTAACGGTCCACCGCCTCGCGTGCCAACTCCTCGACATTCCGGCCCGCTTGCGCGGCCATGCGAGCGAGTTGCGCCTCTTGCTCGTTGGTGAGCTGAACGACCATGTACTGAGGTTAGGAGTGTCCGGAGAGAGTGTCAAGCCGATTGGGTTTGTTGACGGCGTTCTTATCCCTCGTCCGTTTCGCGCAGCTTGGCAATCACGGTGAAGTCTTCGAGCGTGGTTACGTCGCCTTTGATCTCGCCGTTCGTGGCCAGCTCGCGCAGAAGGCGGCGCATGATTTTGCCGCTGCGGGTCTTGGGCAGGGTTTCGGTGAATCGAATGTCGTCGGGCCGCGCCAGCGAGCCGATCTCTTTCGAGACCCACTTGCGCAGCTCATCTTTCAATTCATCGGAGGGCTCATTGCCGGACTCAAGCGTGACGAACGCGGCGATGGCCTGGCCCTTCAGGTCGTCGGGCCGGCCCACTACGGCTGCCTCAGCCACCTTGGGATGAGCCACCAGCGCCGACTCCACTTCCATGGTGCCCAGCCGGTGGCCGCTCACGTTGATCACGTCGTCCACGCGGCCCATCAGCCAGAAGTAGCCGTCCGCGTCCTGGCGCGCGCCGTCGCCGGTAAAGTAGCTGCCGGGCACGTCGCTCCAGTAGGTCTTCTGGTAGCGCTCGGGGTCGCCGTATACGGTGCGGGCCATGGAGGGCCACGGCTGGCGCACCACCAGCAACCCGCCGCTGCCGGCGGGAACGGGCTTGCCCTCTCTGGTGACCACTTCGGGCTGGATGCCGAAGAACGGCCGCGTGGCTGAGCCGGGCTTGGTGGGCACGGCGCCGGGAATCGGCGCAATCAGAATCGCGCCTGTTTCGGTCTGCCACCAGGTATCGACGATGGGGCAGCGGTTGTGGCCGATCTTCTCGCGGTACCACATCCAGGCTTCAGGATTGATGGGTTCGCCAACGGTGCCGAGCAGCCGCAGCGAGTCGAGCTTAAACTTCTCTACGTGCTCGTTGCCCCACTTGATAAAGGCGCGGATGGCCGTGGGCGCGGTGTAGAAGACGGTCACGCGATGATCGTCCACAATCTTCCAGAAGCGCGAGAAGTCAGGAAAATTCGGTGCGCCCTCATACATCAGCACCGTGGCGCCATTCTGCAATGGGCCATACACGACATACGAGTGGCCCGTTACCCAGCCGATATCCGCCGTGCACCAGTAGACGTCGCCGTCACGCAGGTCGAAGACGTACTTTGTGGTGAGATAAGTCTGCACGGCGTAGCCGCCGGTGGTGTGAACGAGTCCTTTCGGCTTGCCGGTAGTGCCGGAGGTGTAGAGGATGTAGAGCGGATGCTCGGAATCGAGCGGCTCGGCGGGGCACTCGGGCGCGGCCGCGGCGATGAGGTCATGCCACCAGTGGTCACGGCCCTCGGTCATGTTGATGGCCGAGCCGGTGCGCTTGTAGACCACGACATTCTTGACGGTGGGGCAGGAAGCAAGCGCTTCATCCACTGTTTGCTTGAGCTTGATCTCGTTACCGCGGCGGTAGCTCGAGTCCTGGGTGAGGATGGCGACGCACGATGAGTCGTTGACGCGGTCGGAGATGGCGTGGGCGGCGAATCCGCCGAAGATGACCGAGTGAACCGCGCCGATGCGCGCGCAGGCCAGCAGCGCAATGGCCAGCTCCGGCGTCATGCCCATGTAGACGGCGACGCGATCGCCTTTTTGAATGCCGAGGGACTTGAGCGCGTTGGCGAACTTTTGTACCTCTGCGTGCAGCTCCGCATAAGTCAGGCGGCGAATCTCGCCCGGCTCGCCCTCCCAGATGAGCGCGGTTTTTTGTGCGCGCTCGCCCAGCGCATGGCGGTCCACACAGTTGTAGCTCAGGTTGATCTGGCCGCCCACGAACCACTTCGCCCAGGGCAGGTTCCAGTCGAGCACCTTGTCCCAGGGCTTGAACCAGTGCAACTCCTCAGCGGCGCCGGCCCAGAACTTTTCAGGGTCTTCGATCGATTGCTTGTAAAGCGTCTCGTACTCTTCCAGGCTTTTGATGTGGGCCTTGGCGCTGAACTCCGGGGGAGGCAGAAAGACGCGGTTTTCGCGCAGAGTCGAGTCGATATCCTGATTTTGAGCGGCGGAGACGGGCGATGCGGACATAAGAGAAATCCTTTTTCGGAACGAGCTATAAGGGCTTTCGCGGCGCGCGAGATCGTTTCTGCGCACGCTGTCACTTTATCGGGCTTGACGCAGTCGCGGCAAGTGAGAGCTCATCAGCGCAGCAACGGCAAAAGGCTGGAGTAGTCGTCGGTCCACAGGCGCAGGCCGGGCTTGTATGCGGGGGGCAGTGCGGCGCTGGCGACCTCGGGCTGCGCGAAGAATGCCGTGTTGTCGCTTACCAGCACCCAGTTGGCGCTGAACTCGCCGCGCTCTTCGTTGGCCAGGCTGGATACGCGCACCGCCTTGATGCCTGCATTCTG
>JBAUCP010000194.1:0-4331 GCA_049677625.1 Occallatibacter sp.
TTGAGGAGTTCGCCGACTGGATCGAGCACCACCTCGAAGACTGGACCGTGACCGACAACGGCGTGCTCCATCCCGATGTGAAGCGCCATTACATGCGCATCCGCCCGCCGGAGTGCGGCGAGGCCTATGCGCACGAGAGCTGCGGCAAGGAGATGGTCCACCTCTCCAACCGGGAGCCCGGCGCGCAATACGAGTTCGAGGCCCGCGAGATCATTGACGCCGGCTTCCTCGAACTGGTCCGCTACGGCGTGCGCCCCGCCGGCGATCCGCTCATGGTGGATTCGCTCAAGGTGGTCGATGCCGTGCTCAAGCGCGACCTGCCCCAGGGCCCAGGATGGCTGCGCTACAACTATGACGGCTACGGCCAGCGTCCCGACGGCGGCCCTTACCTGGGCTGGGGACAGGGCCGCGTGTGGCCGCTGCTGGGCGGCGAGCGCGCCCACTACGAGCTGGCCGCCGGCCATGACATCGCCCCGTTTATCGCCAGCTACGAAAAATTCGCCACCGGCGGCCAGATGATGCCCGAGCAGGTGTGGGACGAGGCCGACCGGCCGGAGTGCTCCCTGCACATCGGCCAGCCCGCCGGCTCGGCCGTGCCGCTGGTCTGGGCGCACGCCGAGTACCTCAAGCTGCTCCGCTCCGCCGCCGACGGCAAGGTCTTCGACCGCATCGATCCGGTCTACGAGCGCTACTGCGAGCCCGAGGGCCGCAAGCACACCCGGCGCGACCTCGAATTTTACAGCCGCCACCGGCCCATCCAGAGCATCGAAGCCGGTGAGACCATCCGCATCCTCGAGGACGGGAGCTTTGACCTGGTGTGGACCAGCGACGGATGGCAGAACAAGCACATCTCCTCCGGCCGTCCCATGGGCAGCGCAGGATACAGCGTGGACCTTACCCCGGACCCCGGATGCACCCAGATCGAGTGGACACTCCATTGGCCGGAGCAGAACGCCTGGCTTGGATACAATGTGAAGGTCACGATCGATGCCGTCTAGAACCGGTCTCATAGATGGCTTTGTAACAGGGCACGACTTTAGTCGTGCTGCAAAAGCCGCAAAAAAATCGCCGGGCTTTAGCCCCTGTGGGACGGTTTTCGGGGTGCAAGATCATTTATGAGACAGCTTCCAGTTCACATTACCGGGTGCTCCCCGCACTCCAACCGAAAGGACAAGTTCTCAGCATGACAACCTCAAGCGTAGCGCCTCCCTCTCTCGGCCAGCTTTCCCTCGACCAGTTATCAATTGACACGCTGCGGCTGCTGGCCGTTGACACGGTCGAAAAAGCCAAGAGCGGTCATCCCGGCGCGCCTCTGGGTTGCGCGCCCATCACTTACCTGCTCTTCCACAAGCTGATGAAGCACAACCCGGCTCACTCCAAATGGGCTGACCGCGACCGCTTCGTGCTCTCCAACGGCCACGCCTCGGCGCTGCTCTACTCCACCTTGTTTCTCTCCGGCTACAAGCTCACCCTCGACGACCTGAAGAGCTTTCGCCAGTGGGGCTCCATCACCCCCGGCCATCCCGAGTTCGGCTTGACCGACGGCGTGGAAGCCACCACCGGCCCGCTTGGCCAGGGCCTGGCCATGTCCGTCGGAATGGCCATGGCGGAAAAGCATCTGGGCGCGATTTATAACCGCCCCGGCTACGAGGTGGTCGATCACCACACCTACGTACTTTGCGGCGACGGCGACCTCATGGAGGGCCTCTCCCACGAAGCGGCCTCGCTGGCCGGAACCCTCGGCCTGGGCAAGCTGATCGTCTTCTACGACGACAACCTGATCTCCCTCGACGGCCCCACGGAACTGAGCTTCACTGAGGACGTCTACAAGCGCTTCGAGGCCTACCACTGGCACGTGCAGCGCGTGGCCGACGGCAACGATATCGACGCCATCGAGGCCGCGGCAAAGGCCGCGCAGGCTGAGACCGGCAAGCCCTCGCTCATCGGCGTGCGCACCGTCATCGGCTACGGTAGCCCCAAGGCCGGCACCAGCAAGGCCCACGGCGAGCCGCTCGGCGCAGCCGATGTTGCGGCAACCAAGAGATTCTTCGGCTTCCCCGAGGACCAGAGCTTCTATCTACCCGACGACGCGGTGGCCAACTGGCGTGTGGCCGGCGGGCGCGGCGCAGCCTTTGAGGCCGAGTGGAACAAGCTCTTCGCTGGCTACCAGGCCGCATTCCCCGATCTCGCCGCCGAGTTCGAGCGCACCCAGGCGGGAAAGCTGAAAGACGGCTGGGAGAAAGCGATTCCGAGCTTCCCGGCCGGCAAGCCTGTGGCCACGCGCAACGCCGGAGGCGCGGTGATGAACGCAATCGCCGAAACCGTCCCCGAGCTCTTTGGCGGAGCCGCCGACCTCACCGCGTCCACCAAGACCATCTTCAAGCCCGGCGCCAACTTCCATATCGACCCCGCCGGCCGCAACGTCTTCTTCGGCGTGCGCGAGCTGGGCATGTGCGCCGCGGTCAACGGCATGGCTGCCCACGGTGGCCTGCGCCCCTTCGGTTCCACCTTCTTCGTCTTCTCTGACTACGCCAAGCCCGCGCTCCGTATTGCGGCGCTCATGGAGGTCCACTCGCTCTTCGTCTTCACCCACGACTCCATCGGCGTGGGCGAAGACGGCCCCACCCACGAGCCCATCGAACACCTCATGGCCCTGCGCGCGGTCCCGCACATCACTGACTTCCGCCCTGCAGACGCCAATGAAACCGCAGCCGCCTGGCGCATCGCGCTGGAGCGCAAGGGCCCCTGCTTCTTCGCGCTCAGCCGCCAGGACCTGCCCATCATCGACCCCGCCACGCACGACGCCTACGCCAACGTAAGCAAAGGCGGCTACATCGTCGAGGATGTCGAAAACCCGCAGCTCGTGCTCATCGGCACTGGCTCCGAGCTCTGGCCCGCCGTCGATGCCGCCAAACTTCTTGCCGCCGAGGGCATCAAGGTCCGCATAGTGAGCTTCCCCAGTACGAAGATCTTCGACGAGCAGTCGCCCGCGTACAAAGCCAGCGTGCTGCCCGCCAGCGTGCCCAAGCTCGCCGTAGAAGCCGGCGCAACCCTCGGCTGGTGGAAGTACGTAGGCTCAACCGGCGATGTCGTAGGCCTCGACCGCTTCGGCGCATCCGCCCCCGGCCCCACAGCCATGAAGGAACTAGGCTTCAGCGCAGAAAACGTAGCCGCCAGGGCGAAGGCGCTGCTCAAGTAAAAGACAGTTGTCAGTTTTTAGTGAACAGTTGTCAGTTCCACGCGGCTCGCATCCAGCCGAGTCGTAGCGGCCAGTTCCAGCAAGAAAGAGACTGACCACTGACAACTGATCACTGACCACTGTTCCGAAAGGAACCCATGAAACTCGTCATCAGTGCCGACCACGCCGGATTCCCCTTGAAGGAAGAGGTCCGCGCCTATCTCACCAAGAAAGGCCACGAGCTCGTCGATCTCGGCGCGTACGACGGCGACCACCCCGACGACTACCCCGACTTCGCCGAGAAGGTCGGCGACGCCATCAAGGCCGGCGTCTCCAAGCGCGGCATCCTCATCTGCGGCTCCGGCGTAGGCGTCTGCGTAGCCGCCAACAAGATCCCCGGCATTCGCGCCGGCATGTGCCATGACACCTACTCGGCGCACCAGGGCGTGGAGCACGACGACATGAACGTGATCGTCCTCGGCGCGCGCATCATCGCCTCCGCGCTGGCCTACGAGTGCGTCGACGCCTTCATCGGAGCCCAGTTCATCGCCAACGAGGAGCGCTTCACGCGCCGCTTCAAAAAAGTCCTGGCCATCGAAGCCAAATACATGTGCGGAGACGGCTCATCCAACCCGGCCTAAGGGGTAGCGCCGGTCTCCAGACCGGGGTCCCCGGCAAGCCCGCTTTTGGCTTGCTGGGGTGGGAGACCGGCTGTCGTGTGGGCCTCCAGGCCCGCACACATTATCTGCCGGCGTGGACGCCGCCAGTACAGCCGGACTGGAGTCCGGCGCTACATGGGCAAGTCAAAGGCTTGGCGGCGGTTCACATCGCGGGATTTTAGCGGCATCGGCACTCATCGAATTTCATCAAAACGAAACCGAACAGGTCTCTGATCATCTCTGAATGTATGCACCGGCGGTCACCGCGGCAAGCAGCACAATGTTCCACCTCGAACTCTCTTGAACACCCCAGCGCGCAAGCGCAATCCTTAAGGCACCGATGTTCCCCTTCGACGTAATCCTCTTCGACGTAGGCGGAGTCCTGCTGACCAACGGCTGGGACCACCGCGAGCGCGCCGCCGCCGCTGCCGAGTTCCACCTCGATGCCGCACCCTTTGAGGCGCGGCATCTGTGCGTCGTGGACGCCTGGGAGC
>JBAUCP010000195.1:0-1678 GCA_049677625.1 Occallatibacter sp.
TTGACACGCGTATCCATTCACGACATTGCGATCGGCGGCGATCGCGCAAAGAGCGATGTGGTGGTCGATTGTTTGATTCGGTACGCTGAAAAAAGGAAGCGGTAGAAGGAACAAATTTGATGCAAAAGAGAAGTTGAATGCGGGGCGGTGCTTCGTACATTGCACCGTTGCTAAATTCTACTCCCGCAGGCTCTAGTCCGGCAGCGGAGGAAGCATCTGCGCTGCGTGCGAACCGTCTGGAGGGAACGCCAGTGCGTAGTCCGGGAACCTGGCTCGGTTCTCCTTTTCTCTCGAGACAAATTCAAGCACGACATGATGCTGACTGTACCAATTCACTGCCTGGGAATCGAGGGTGGAAGTCTGACCGGAACTCAGCCGCGCAGAGAGTTGGCGAAGGTCGTAAGCGAGGAGATCTTGCGCTTGCTGCCCGCCTTGAAGCGCGGCCACACGAAAATGGTAGTAGGCAGAGTTCGAATCAAGCGGAACACCTTTGCCGTCGCGCGCGAGTATGCCCAGAGTCATGGAAGACTTCCATATGCCAGCGTTGGCGGATTCGTTGAGAAGCGTGATCGTCTCCTGGGGCGACTTTGCAAGGTTGGGATTGCGTGCCAGGAGCAGCCCCAGAGAGTACATGGCCGGGGCGTATCCTGCCGTGACGGATTCCCGCAACAGCGCTGCAGCTTTGCGCAAATCATGCGCATGGTCTTTGCGATCGAAAAAGAGCAGGCCCAGATTGTATTCTGCCTGCGGATCGTGAAGCTCGGCGCCTTTCAAGTACCACTGCTCGCCCGCGGTACTGTCTTGCGGGACGCTGACGCCGGAATAGTAGATATCTCCAAGGTAGCAGGCGGCTAGCCCGCTGCCTTGCGCGGCCGCTTCGCGCAGAAGCCGGGCGGCGAAGAGTTGATCTTGTCGAAGGCCGTTTCCCCAGAAGTAGAGGACGGCAAGATTTACCTTCGCGGAGACGAGCCCGCCGGATGCGGCGAGTTGATACCAGTGCGCGGCAAGAGCGGGTCCCTGGCGACGCCGATGCCGGCTTCGTAGAAGTATCCGGTCTGGAGCTGCGCCCGTGGATCTCCGGCTTGAGCCGCCTTCTCGAACCAGTAGGCCGATTGTTGGAAATCCTGAACGACGCCGCGGCCGACAAAATAATCGTTGGCGAGCTTGATCTGCTGGTCAATGGAGTGCGGCTGGGGTGCGGCTTGGACGGTTGGAATGTTACCAGGGCCCGCGAATGCGCCTGAGGTGAAGACGAGAAATCCGGCCAACGTGAGAGCGGAAAGGACGGGATGTGTACGGCTACCGCTTTGTGCGTGTGTCATGCGTTACCTCCATTGCGGATTGGCAGCGGTAATAGCTTGGAATTTTGCTGAACAGATGCAACCGATGCGATGTAGACTGGCAGGCTTGTGGAAGGTCATTTGATTTAAAGGGTTTACGGGCGCTGTCCATACCTGTTACCGTTCGTCACACATCTGCGACGGAGCCGTCGGTCACGGCAGCCGCGCTATTCGTCACAAATTCGAAATTGTGAGAATGTTTTGTCTAAAAGATGATTTTGCCGCCAAGGATCAGGAAGCGGTTGCCGGAGCTGTTGCCGGGGATCGTGGTTCCGGAGAGATTGAAGATGTTGCTGGTGAAGGCAGTCGATGCCACGTTCGCGTCGCCGGGGCCGAGG
>JBAUCP010000196.1:0-8728 GCA_049677625.1 Occallatibacter sp.
CGAAGCAGCGCGCATATGGAAGGCCCAGCAGCTTGAGCCCGGCGTTATTCACCAACTGCAGCAGGTTTTCGCGGTCGAAGGCGAACAGTGGCGCGTGCATGACCTCAAGAATGCGCGCCAGCAGCGCCGTGGCTTCCAGTGAGCGCACGCGCTGCTTCTGCATCAGGTCAGCGAGCGAGTTGATCTCCGTGGCCAGCTCGCCGAGCGCGTCCGGCGCGCCCGCGCCGCGCGCACGGAAGGAATAATCGGCTTCGCGCAGCGACGAAACGACATTGGAAAGCGTCTGCAGCGGGCGGACGAGAGTTTCAACCAGCGCAGAGGCCGCGAACGCGAGATAAATCAGCAGCGCGGCGGCTACGAGAAGCGCGGAGGTAAGGCCGAACTGATGCTGAAAGAAAAAAACTGCGGTGAGCGCCAGCGCCGGCAGCGAGAGCAGCAGGGAATAAAGCCACACGCGGCGAATGGCCGAATGCCTGCGTCGGCGAATTTGCTTTTCATAGGCCATATTTTTCGATGCGCCGGTAGAGCGCGGCGCGGCTCAGGCCCAGCGCTTCGGCGGCCTGCGAGATGTTGCCGTCGCAGCGGCGAAGGACCTTGCGGATGAGCAGGGCTTCCACCTCGTCGATACTCATATTCTCAAACGAGGGGGTGGAGGAGCGCGCCGACGCAATGGCCAGGTTGGCCGGCTCGATCTCGTCTCCGCGGCAGAGCAGCACCGCGCGTTCTACGGTGTGCTCCAGCTCGCGCACGTTGCCGGGCCAGGGGTATTGCATCATCTGCTGCATGGCCGCCGGCGAAAAGCCGTTCACCTGCTTACGGTAGCGGGTGCGGTTGCGGGTGAGAAAATGCTGCGCCAGCAGCGGAATGTCTTCGCGGCGGTCGCGCAGCGCGGGCAGATGAATCTCCACGGTATTGATGCGGAAGAGCAGGTCTTCACGGAAGTTGCCCGCTGCGGCTTCTTCATGGAGCAGCGCATTGGTGGCGGAGAGAATGCGCACGTCCACGCGCCGCGTTTGCGACGAGCCCACCCGCTCGAGCTCGCCGGTTTCCAGCACGCGCAGCAGTTTGGCCTGCTGGCGCAGCGGCACGTTGGCAATCTCATCGAGGAAGAGCGTGCCGCCGTTGGCCAGCTCGAAGCGGCCCACGCGGTCGGTGCGCGCGTCAGTGAATGCGCCTTTCACGTGGCCGAAGATCTCGCTCTCGAAAGTGCCTTCGGGCAGTCCGCCGGCGTTCACGGCCACCAGCGCCATGCGCGCGCGCGGCGATGCGGTGTGGAGCAGCCGCGCAACAATCTCCTTGCCGGTGCCGTGCTCGCCGGTGATCAGCACATTCGCATCGGACGGGCCTACCTGCGCGATGAGCTCGAGGACCGGCTGCATGGAGGGCGCGCCGGCGATGAACTCCGGCATGCCCTCGGCGCGCAGCAGGCGATTTTCAAGCTCGAGCTGGCGCGCGCGGCGCAGTGCCTGGTGCAGCTCGGCGTGGACGCGGATGAGCGAGAGCAGCCGCTCGTTCTCCCATGGCTTTTGCACAAAATCGCGCGCTCCGCGCTTGATGCTTTCGACGGCGAGATCGATGTTGCCCCACGCGGTCATCACAATAACCGGCAGGCGCGGATCGGCTTCGTGAATGCGCGCCAGCAGATCGAGGCCCTCCTGGCCCGAGGTGGTGTCGCGCGTGTAGTTCAGGTCGATGAGCAGCACGTCGTAGTCGCACTGGCCCAGCGCCTCCATGAGCAACTGCGGAGAGCGCACGCAGTCCACGGCGATTCGCTGCGGCGAGAGCAGCAGCTCGACCGCTTCGAGAATGGAGGGTTGATCGTCGGCAACCAGAACCCGGATTCGCTCTTGATTATTGGGAATGATTGTCCTCCAATACACCGGTCAATACACCAGTCTTGGAGCCGGCGCTACGGCGCCGGACTACGCAGCCTGTTGAGATCCTGCCCGGTTGCTGTTCTCCTTGCATGATATCCAATGTGTTCCGCGCTGCGCTCTCCCGTGCGGCGGTAGTGCCCGCAGTGGGCCGTAATGCGATGCCATCGACGGCTCGAGCGAGTCTATGGAGCATGCGTCACCACGCCTGATTTCGCATCGTCGATGGAGACCCCGGTCCGCTCCAGCGTCGCGCCGATGGCACGGTCGATATCTACCTTCGCCTTCTCGTAAAGGGATTGCGCAGTGTCCAGCGCGGATTCAGCCACGGCAAGCGCGTCTTCCGCGGCCAGCGTATCGGCGCTGGATTTCGCACCGAGCAGTTGTTCCTGTTTGGTGATGTCGAAGGTCCGCTGGGCAAGGTCGCGCGCTTTCTGGGCAGCGTCAACATGGGCCTGAGCCTGCTCAAGAGCAAACTTCGAATTGCGCACGTCGAAACGAATGCCTTTCTGCTGCTGCTCGGAGGAGATCTGGCTCTGGCGGTACTGCAACACGGCGCGGAATTGATCGGCTTTGGCCTGGCGGTTGCGCAGATTGATGGAAAGCGTCATCCCGACCTGGTATTCCGGGGACGAGTAATTGAAGGTGTTCTCGAACATGTTCGGGAAGCCCGTGGGCAGATCGGATGCGCATTGGGTTCCGAGGTCGCAATAGGGGTTCTTGGGACCCGCGGTGCCTGCGCCGGCGTAGTAGCCATACATGTTGAGAGTCGGCAAAAGCTCGCTGTTGATGTCTTTCAGGGCCTGTTTCTGCACTTCGGCCTGCATCTGGTAGATGGCAACCTCGGGCCGCTTCTTCTCGGCCTCGGAGATGAGTTCGTCGATGGGTTTGTCGGCATTTGGGTCGGGCTCTGCGTGCAAATCGAGGGGAATGACTGGCATTTCGTCGATCGTCGGATCGTCGGCCTTGGTGAGCGCGTTCTTCATCAGCAGTTCGTTCAGTCGAAGACTGGCACGCGCCACCGTGAGGTTGCCTTCGGCGGTAGCCACGGCAGACTGATCCGTCATGACCTGCATCTCGGGGATGGCCTTGAGCTCGAGTTGCTTCTGATCGTCGGAGAGAGTTTTGTTGGCGAAGCCGAGAGAGCGCTCACTGATCTGCTCGCTCTCGTAGGCGTTGACGAGGTCCCAGTAGATATTCTCCACCTGCGTCACGGTGGCGATGACCTGGGCTTTGAAAGCGAGGTCGGTGATCTGGGAGTTGCGCTTGGCAATGCGGATATAGCGCTCGTTGGTTGCCACCCCGAAGCCGGCCAGGAGGGACTGGGAGATTGTCACCGCAAAATTGGAGTAGAGCGTCGGATTGATGCCGTTGTAGGGCGAGTTGCTGGCGACTCGCTGGCCGAGATAGTTGATGTTCAGGTTCGTGCCGATGGGGAACGACTGGGAGTAGTTCGACAGGACCTCAATGGTGTTGGTTTTCAGAACCGGCACACCGCTCAGGAACTGGTTGGCCTCCTGGACGACGGTGTGATCCACGTAGCCCCTGAAGGTGAGGTACGGATCGAAGGACGAAACACTGGTACCGGCGCCGAGGGTCGAGGTGACAATGCCGCCCGCGCCGGCGGAGAATCCGGAACCGGACGAGCCGCCGCCGCTGCCGGTAGAAGCGGCAAATCCGCCCTGGGTGCCTTGGACGATGGCGGTGTTGACGCCGTTGGCCTGGGCTCCCGATTTGGTGCGCGCGAGGTCTGTTTGCGCGATGGGAAAGTTATAGCGGAAGTAGGCGAGATCGAGGTTATTCTCGATGGCCAGATCGATTGCATCGCGCAGCGAAATGTATAGCTTGCCGTCGCGGATGAGGTTTTCCAGGCGCGGCGAGTTGTTGAGATCCAGCGGGGGGGCATCGCTGGGTCTATATTGCGAAAGCGGCTTATGCGAGTGCGGCAGGTCCACGTGAAACGGCTGCCGGGCGTCGATTGGCTGCTGCGCCTGCTGCATCTCCTGCGCCAGGGAAAGAGGCGCCGCGGGTTGATTCGCTGGCGTTGGAGCTTCCACTGCCGACGGAGACGCCGGGGAATTTTGGGGTGCGGGTTGTGAAGACGCTGGTTCAACGGCAAGCGCCATATTGACCTGCATGAGCAGGATGGCAGCAACGGAAGTGATACGTACGCGAAAGGGCGCGGCCTGTTTTTTCATGGAATCCTTCTGGGAAAAGTTCACTGGGCGCCAACCTCCGACGATCTCGGCTCGAGCCTTTCGTCGCGCGTGAGCCAGCCGTCGCGCAGCTCGACGATGCGCTTGCCGTAGCGCGCGTTTTCCTCAGAGTGCGTCACCTGCACAATGGTCGTGCCCTGGCGATTGAGCTGGCAGAACATCTCCATGATCTCGCGCGCCTGCGTGGAGTGCAGGTTGCCGGTGGGTTCATCGGCCAGCAGCAGCGCGGGAGCGTGCACCACGGCGCGCGCAATGCCTACAAGCTGCTGCTGCCCGCCGGAGAGCTGGCTGGGATAGAGATCCTTTTTGGCCACGATGTGGAAGCGGTCGAGGATATCGGCCACCATCCCGGCGCGCTCCTTCGCGGGAAGGTTCTTGTAGGAGAGCGGCAGGTCGATGTTCTCGGCGACGGTGAGATCGTCGAGCAGGTGATAGCTCTGGAAGACCATGCCGATGCGCTGGCGGGCGAGGTCGGCGCGCTGCTTGCGGTTGAGCGCGTGCGCCGGCGTTTCGCCGAACCAGTATTCGCCGATCCATCCGTCGTCAAGCAGTGCGAGCACGTTGAGCAGCGAGGATTTTCCTGCACCCGAGGGGCCCATTACGGTGAGGAACTCGCCTTCGCGGATGGTGAGGCCGACGCGGCGCAGCACCCAGGTTTCGGTATGGCCGGTTTTGTAACTGCGCTCGATATTTTTCAGTTCGATCATCTTTTTCTCGATTCCATTTTCTATTCCCGATTCTCGCGTTTGGTCTCTACTCGTTTCTCAAAGCTTTCATCGGCTCCACGGCTGAGGCTCGCAGCGCGGGCAGCCAGCTAGCCAGCAGGGATGCTGCCAGCAGCACGACTGCCACCGCGCCGATTGCGGTGAAGTCGAGAGACCCGACTCCGTACAACGTGCTTTGCATGGCGCGGCCCACAAAATACGCGCCGGTGAGGCCAATGCCCAATCCAACGAGCGCCAGCAGGAGCGCATCTTTCAGCACCAGGCTCACAACATTGCCGCGGCTGGCGCCCAGCGCCATGCGCAGGCCAATCTCATGCTCGCGCTGGGCCACGGTGAACGCCATCACACCGTAAATGCCCACGACGGCAAGCAGCAGCGCAACCAGCGCGAAGGCCGCATAGAGCGACATGGTGAAGCGGTCGCCGGCCAGCATCAGGCTCTTCAGATCATCCATGGTGCGCGGCTCGGCCAGCGCAATCTGCGGATCGACCGAGTGCACCGCGGCTGCGATGCTGCGCATCATCGCGTCAGGATCGCCTGAAGTTCGCACGCCAATGTTCGCCGCGGGCCACGGTATCTGCCAGAAGGGGATCTCGATCTCTGGAAAATCGTCGCGAAAGTCACCGGCGCGCACGTTGTGAAATACGCCCACAATCTGCCACGAGACCGCGGGGCCCAGCTTGGTCACGCCGGGAATAAGCTCCTCCACCATGATCCGCTGTTGGAGCGGGTTCTTGCCCTCAAGGAACTTTTGCACAAACTTTTCATTGACCATGGCCACGCGGACGCTGCCGCTATTGTCTGCATCGGTGAACGATCGACCGCGCTCCACCTGGATGCCGAAGGTCTTGAAGTAGTCGGGTGTGACCATGCCGAAGGCCGCGCCGGGCCGCTGCGATGGATCAGCATAATCGGGCTGCCCGGCAATCGTGAATGGCATTCCGAATCCGGGCCCCTCCAGCGGCAGGCCGACGGAAACCGACGCGTCCAGCACGCCCGGCACGGCCTTGATGCTGGCCAGCATCTGCTGGTAATACGCGGCAATCTGAGCGGGGTCTTTCGGCCGCGCATCGGGCACCGGCAGGAAAAATGTCTGGATATGCGTCGTGTTTACGCCCAGGTTGATGCGGGTGAGGTTCCAGAAGCTGTGGATCGCGAGACCTGCGCCGGTGAGAAGCGCCAGCGCCAGCGCAAACTCGCCCACCACCAGCAGCCGGCGCAGACGATGCCGTCCCGCGCCCGTGCCGGAACGTCCACCCTCCTTGAGCGCGTCATTGGGATCGACGCGCGTGGCGTACCAGGCCGGAGCGCAGCCGAACAAGAGTCCTGCCAGAGTGGACGCAGCGAAGGTGAAAAGAAGGATGGGAAGGTTCAGGCTCAAGTTAGCCTCTGAGGGCAGCGTATCGCGCGGCATGGCGGCAACCAGACCGTGGAGCGCGGCGTCGCCCACGGCCACACCCAGCAGGCCGCCGATGAGCGCGAGCAGCAGGTTCTCGGTGAGAAACTGCGCAAAGATCGTGCTGCGGGTAGCGCCCAGTGCGCTGCGTATCGCGATCTCTCTCTGACGCGCAGTGCCCTTGGCGAGCAGCAGATTGGCCACGTTTACGCAGGCAATCAACAGCACAAAGCCTACCGCTCCGAGCAGAAGCCACAGCGTCTGGATGCGCTCCTTCGGCATGAAGTCGTTCTTCAACGGCTCGACAAATGCGCCCCAGCCCTTGTTGCTCTTCGGAAAATCCTTCGCAATGTTGGCGGTCACTGCGTCCATGTTGGCCTGCGCCTGCTTGATCGTGACGCCCGGCTTGAGCCGGCCCATTACCAGCAGCCAATGGAAGTCGTGATTCACCTGGTCCGGCGTGAAGACCAGCGGCACGGCCAGTTGCACGCTGAGCCGATCGGTCACGCCCGGCGCCAATACGCCTACCACCGTGTAAGCCGTGCCGTCGAGATTGATCTTTTTTCCAACGATGTTGGGATCGGCGCCAAGCCGCTTCCAAAGCCGGTTCATCAGCACCACCACATGGTCCTTGCCCGCCACGCCTTCTTCGGGAAGAAAATCGCGGCCGTAAAGAAACTTCACGCCCTCCATCCGGTTCATTCCCGGCGTAGTCCGCGAACCCTCGACGTACTCGGGCTGATCCTTGGTGGCAAGATTAAAACTGCCGCCGCTCCATGCATTCAAGTCCTGAAAAACGGTGCTCTCACGCTTCCAGTCCTCAAAGTCGGCGGCTGCGATTACATTGCGGCTGCCTTGAATCTTGGACCACACCATCACCAGCTGATCGGGCTCCGGATACGGCATGGGCGCCAGCAGGGTTGCATACACCACGGTAAAAATTGCCGTGTTTGCGCCAATGCCCAATGCCAGCGTGAGAATAGCCGTGAGCGTGAACACCGGCGATTTGCGCAACTGCCGCAACGCGTAGCGCAGGTTCTTGAGAATCGATCGCATCGCAGAGCATCCTTTCCTTGAGTGGCTTCCTATTCCGTTCTCAGCGCCTGCATGGGTTCAATGGAAGCGGCGCGGCGCGCGGGAATGAAAGCCGCCGCGGTCGCGCACAGGACGAGCATGAAGGGTGCGCCGGCAATCGCCGTCATGTCGTAGCTGCCCACTCCATAAAGCAGGCTTTTCATCAGGTAGTCGGCATAGAGCGCGGCAGGGATACCCAGGAGCAGGCCGATGAGAATCTGCCAAAGCGCGCCGCGCAGCACCAGGGTCACAACGCCCGATTGCGTGGCTCCGAGCGCCATGCGAATGCCGATCTCCGCAGTGCGCCGTGCAACGAAGTAGGACATGACGCCATAGAGGCCTACCGAGGCAAGGATGAGCGCGAGAATGCCGAACAGGCTGGTGATGCGCGCCAGAAGCCGATCGCCGTTGAAGTTGCCGGCCACCTGCGCTTGAAACGAGCGCACGTCCATCACGGTGAGATTGGGATCGACGCCGGCAAGCGTGCGGCGGATAAGCACATCGACATCGGGCTGCGCCCGATTGAAGGCGATGACCATCGCCTGCATAAACATGGAATTGGTTTCGGTTGAAATCATGTCCGGTTCTTTGTAACCTATGAAACGCTGCGTGAGCGGGCGCAGATAGACCGGGCGGGCCGGCTCGCGCGGGTTGTTCATCTTGAAGTCACGGAAGACGCCCACGATCTCCCAGCTACCCGAGTACTGTGGCAGATCGATGCCGAAGTGCTGGCCGACCGGGTCCTGGTTGGGAAAGAACCGCTTCACAAATGCCTGGTTGACGATGACCACTGGAGTTGAAGTAGCCGTGTCCTGATCGGTGAATCCGCGCCCGCGCACTATGGGTACGCCGATCGAATCGAGAAAACGATTGGTTACGCGATCCCAGGTTGAGCCGCAGCGGTCGCCGGGATGCGGAGCCGGGTGTCCCTGCTGGATGACGCACTCACCCCAGTTATCGCCCTCGAGCGGGCTGTACATCGCCATGCTCATGCTGGTTACGCCGGGCAGCGCGGTGAATCGATCTTCAATCTGGCGATAGAGCGGGGGCAGCCGGTCAGCCGTGTAGCCTGCACCCGCGGGATCGAAGTGCAGCACATAGCGGTTGGTTGTGTCGACGCCGAAGTCCTGATGCTCCAGGTTGGCCAGCGATTTGGTCATCAGGATGGCTCCGGCCAGCAGGACAATGGATAGCGCCGCCTGAAACACAACCAGCGCCTTCTGGGGCAGCGAAGAGCGATCGCGCAAAGACCCGCTGCCGCGATTGATGCCGCGCAGCGCATCGGCCGGCTGCGCATGGGATGAAAGCCATGCGGGACCGGCGCCGAACACGATGCCGGTGAGAAGAGAAACAAGAAACGCAAAGCCGAGAATGGGCAAGGATGGGCTTGCAGTGATGGGCATGTTTCTCGCATCGGGAAATCCGAGAACGAGAATCAAATGC
>JBAUCP010000197.1:0-4156 GCA_049677625.1 Occallatibacter sp.
GCTTCCTCTGTCCAAAAAGCAAATTGGCGATAGCGTCCTTTATCATTCACTATCCCGATCAAAAGACGCCCGCTAATGTAATCGAATTCTGCGACCTCGGCCATGTTTCCGGATCGGCCATTATCCCTTGTAACCCGAACCACGCACACCTCGCGGGAATGGATGACTATAATGTGGGGCAGAAATCGAAGTCCCAGCCGCATTCAACTTCGTGAACGCTTGCCGACGTTACCGATCGGTTGATACTACCACCGGCTGCCTACTCGAAGCCCGGAGATCCGTTAACTGGTTACAAATTGCCTGTTCCTTAAGGGCTGTGGCAGGACGAGGAGCTGAGATGCCCTATTGGAACAAGTCAACCTTTAGAATTGTTACTCGCATCGTTTCAAAGGGTCCGTCGAACTCGCGCTTCTAAACGCCTGAAAACAAAGCAAGAGTATCGCATCGCAATGCTGTTTTAGAATCTGTACCTTCGGAAACAGACTTTCCTCGATACTCGATAAGTGATGCGAACTGCTATGCCAAGCATCTTTTACCTTTTCCTGGTGCCATTTATTCATCTCGATAGATGAGTGGATTCATGGATTGTGAGGTGCTTCCGGAGCTGCAATTGTCAAACGTCTGACCAGGCTACGTTGCCAAAATGAAACGAACGCCTCCGTTTGCGCACTACTAAGCAGCCGCCGCAACCGCTGTTCCACAATCGTCGTGCGTGCATATCGCTTCTTTTCGCGGGACCCGCACTTATTTCTTTGTGGTTCGCACCGATCCTGACGACTGCGACTGTCTTCCCATCGTCCATGTCAGGCTTCCTTTCGTGAGCCGGTCAATTTGAAGGTGTTTTCACCAGATTGCGCAATCTTGATCACAAGCAATTGGAGGATCCCATGCAACAACCAATAGCCGAACGCACCACCTTGTCGAGCGGTTTTGTCATCGACCACGCCGCTGCCGAAGCCCACGTCATGGAGCCGCTGCATACGCAGTCCGTGATCAGTTCACGCGGACTCGAGGAGGGGACGACGAAGTTCGCGCCACGCCCCGTGCCGGCCGGCGTCACACTCTCCTTCAATACTGACGGTTTCGTCTCTGCCTTGAGCGCTGCGCTCGCCGGCAACACCGCCGGGTATGTGATGCAGCTCCGCCAGCACGGCCAGCCCATCGCCTCTGCCCAGTCCGGCTGGGCCCACGAGCCGTCCGATGGGTCGGAGTCCTGGGCGCAGTCCATTCGCATGCACATTGCCAGTTGCAGCAAACTGGTCACCGCTATGGCCATGACGCGCACGCTCGCCGCGTACAACCTGCCGGCCTCAACGCCGATCATCGACTACCTCCCAACCTATTGGGCCAAGGGTCCGAACATCGATAAGATTACATTTGCCGAGTTGATGACCCACAGGTCCGGCTTCCGCGTCACAGGGTCGGATACGTACTACAGCATCATGAAGGCGCAGATCGCAGCCGGAGTCACGAGCGCGAACCTCGGCGTGTATTCCTACCAGAACATGAACTTCAGCCTGTGCCGAATCCTGATGTCTGTCATGAACGGCACCATCGCAGCCAACACGACATTTCCTGCGCCGTTTGAAGATCAGTTCTGGGATTATGCCACCATCACCGACTACTCCAATTATGTGGCGCAAAATCTCTTCCAGCCGGCCGGCGTGTCCGGCCCCACGTTTACGCACCCCGCACCGGACGCCCTCGCTTATGCCTTCCCTGTCGGCGCGGGCTGGAACTCCGGCGATCTCACTACGGACTGTGGCGGCGCAAGCTGGCACATGTCCGTCGACGAGCTGCTGGACGTAATGGGCTGCTTTCGCCGCGCCGGCACCATCATGTCTCCCACAGCCGCGCAGGCCATGCTCGATGACGGCTTTGGCATCGATGTCATTGAATCAACCAACCTCGGTACGCTCTACAACAAGAATGGCCTCTGGCAATCCGGCTCCGAACAGACCGAGCAGAGCCTAGCATACTTCCTGCCGCGCGACATGGAGCTGGTCGTCTTGGCGAACTCTCCGATCGGCGCATCGGGTCAATTCTTCCGCGATGTTGTCACCAACATCTATCTGGACAATATCGCTCCGGAGATCCAGGTTGGCGGTTGGATCGCCCGCCACAACCTCACTGCAGAGCAATATCAGGAAGCGTTCAACGATTATGTCGGCAACCACGGAATGCAGTTGATGGACGTCAGTGGATACGGCACTTCACAGCCGCTATACGCGGCGCTCTGGGTCAAGACTGCCTCCGCACCTGCCTGGGAAGCGCGCCATGGCTTGACTGCTGCCGACTATCAAACCACATTCGATCAGCTTACGCAGCAGGGCTATTATCCTGTGCTCGTGAACGGCTACGCCACTGCCGCCGGTCCACGCTTCGCCTGCATCTTCCAGAAAGGCGCGACAGATGCCTGGGTCGCTCGTCACGGCCTCACTTCTGCGCAGTATCAGGCCGCCTTCAACCAGTTCGCGGGCGAAGGCTACGTCCTCGATTGGGTAAGCGGCTACTTCGATGGCACCCAGGATCTCTATGCTGCAATCTGGAGCAAACCGTCCAGCGCTCCTGCATGGCAAGCCCGCCATGGACTCACATCAGCCGATTACCAGAACACCTTCAACCAGCTCGTGGCCGAGGGCTACAAGCCTGTGCTGGTCTGCGGCTACAGCGATGGCGCCCAGGATCGCTACGCTGCTATCTTCCGCGAGATCCCTGGCGTGCCTGCATGGCAGGCCCGTCACGGCCTGACATCCGCCCAGTACCAGACGACCTTCGACCAACTCTTGGCGGAGGGTTACCGTCTGGAGCTGGTCAGCGGATACAGCGTCGCAGGACAGGACCTCTTCGCCGCCATCTGGACGAAATAAAGAACGCGAAGCGCGAAGACGTAATCTCTCCAGCTCACAAGAAGAACAACGCTGACAAGGCGGCCGCTAACCGGCCGCCTAACTTTCATTGAGCGCATATTCGGCAAGTCATATATCGAGACCGGATTTATATTAGGGCTTGTCTTGACCGATGCGATTGCTGACGACAAGCCTCTTTACCCTTAGAAGTCGACTGTTCGGCGCCCTACTTGCAATGAGTGCATTGCTTCGAGCGGTGAACAGTCCGATTTGGCAGGAATGTGCGACGTCTGAGGCGTGCACATATTGAACTTGGCTCGCACTTCAACTTCTTGATGCATTTCCTCCCGTCGATCGTTAGAATCGGTACAGCTTTTTGTGGCCGGAGCTTGTGCACCTGGAATTCTAAAAAGATATGACTCAAGAACCAGCTGGCATCAATTCCCCTATCCGAAACGTCTCGCTGGCGCTTCTCCTGTTCATCGGGTTGAGCATCCCATCCGTTGCAAAGCACAATGCATCCGGATCCTGGCCCGGGATCAACCTCGATTCCGGAGCCACCCGCTATTCTCCGCTGGCTCAAATTACGCCTGCCAATGTCCGTCATCTGAAGGTCGCATGGATCTACCACATGAAGCCGGCGCCCGCCGCAGGCGCCGCACCGGACAACGGATGGCGTCTCTCTGAAGATCAGCCACTGGTCGTCGGAAACACCATGTTCGTTGTTACGCCATACAGCCGCGTGGTCGCATTAGATTCGGCCACCGGGAAAGAGAAATGGGTCTTCGTCATTCCCGCATCCGATCAGGCATCGCTGCGCGGAGCCGCATATTGGCCTGGGGATGCATCCAGCGGCCCAGCCCTCATTTTCGGAACGAATCATGGCTTCCTGTATTCGATCAGTGCAACGACCGGGAAGATTAACGCAGCTTTCGGCGACAACGGAGCCGTGAACCTGCGTACTACCGACGTCATGAGCACTGGCCTAGACAAGCTCTACATTCTGCCCTCGCCGCCGGTCATTTACAAGAATCTGATCATCACCGGCGCCGGACCCGGCGAAGGGCACGGAGGCACGGGCGGCGGACTCGGCCCCGCTGGGGATACACGCGCATGGGACATACATACTGGAAAGCTTGTGTGGACGTTCCATTCGGTGCCACGCCCTGGCGAGGCAGGCCACGATACGTGGGGTGGCGACAGTTGGAAACAGCGCTCCGGCGTGAATGTCTGGGGGTACATGACGGTCGACCAGCAACGGGGCATTATCTATATGCCCTTCGGAGCCCCGAATTACGACCGCGTCG
>JBAUCP010000198.1:0-3298 GCA_049677625.1 Occallatibacter sp.
GGATATCCCGACAGAACTCCAATTTCGGGGTAACTTCCGGATGCCGGTCATCCGACCCGAACTCTCGCTGTAGCCCCGGCTCCTAGCGGAGACCCATAGCCTAGCCAAGCTGGGCGTAGACCCGCCAAGTTTTGTCCGATTGAATCATAAGCTGTATTTCGTGACTGGTAATTCGGCTGCGTAGCTCTTCGAAGCGTTGCCGCACGCGCTGTGGCTCACGCGTGTAGAAAACGTACTCCTGCATCCCGCCCGTTGTAATGACAGCCACGAACAGGGACTCTGCCTGCTTCCCCAACGAACTGCAGATGACTTCTTCAACTTCACCAAGTAGTGGAAGCTCTGCCGGACTCGGAAGTTCGGTTGCTGTGGCTTCTCTCAACGGTACTGCGATGCCGACCTGATGGTCATAGCCCGGCACACTCCCGAACTCGCGGTATCCGACATTCCTGCGCACGAACATGGTTCGACCGTTGTGCCGTCCCTCTGCTACTGACCAGGGACCCTCTAAGGGCAGTCGATCCGGGACTAATGTCTCTTTCTTGAAAGGCCACATTTAAACCATGATAGAAGCCATTTGAACATTCCATCCGTCATTGTGCACTTTTTCCATGCTCACGCGGACGGGCTTACAAATGCGTGTTGCGGTCACTATGGGCCTGCAAGGGGCTGCGTTCCTGCGGCATCCAGAGCATTCCGCCTGGATTGTCGGCAACTCGGAAGTTATTGTTCAAACAATAGGCCGAGGGTTTTAAGTCTGCGCCTTCGACGCATCATCTTTCGAAGTTGAGCGAGTCGGCGTTGGATTACAACCCCAGCTTGGCCCACATCGCATCTACCTTTGCCTTGGTCGCATTGTCCATCTCGATCATCGTCGGCCAGGGGCGCTCGAAGCCTTCGGCCTTCCATTTGCGCGTGGCGTCGATGCCCATCTTCGAGCCGTAGTTGGGCAGCCGCGAGGAGTGGTCGAGCGAGTCGATGGGGCCCAGGGTGAACTGAATGTCGCGCTCGGGGTCGATGTTGTTGGCTACGCGAAGCACGACCTCGGGAATGTTCTGCACGTCGCAGTCCTCATCCACCACGATGATGCACTTGGTAAACATGGCCTGGCCCAGCGACCAGATAGCGTGCATCACCTTGCGCGCCTGGCCGGGATAGCTCTTCTTGATGGACACGATCATCAGGTTGTGGAAGACGGCCTCGACGGGCAGATGAACGTCCACGAGCTCGGGGATGGTCATCTTCATCGCCGGCAAAAAGATGCGCTCGACAGCCTTGCCCATCCACGCGTCTTCCATGGGCGGCTTGCCCACGATGGTCGCTGCGTAGATCGGGTCCTTGCGGTGCGTGATGCAGGTCAGGTGGAAGACCGGGTACTCGTCGGTCATGGTGTAAAAGCCGGTGTGGTCGCCGAAGGGGCCTTCGCTGCGCAGCTCGCCCAGCTCCACGTAGCCCTCGAGCACAATCTCGGCATGGGCCGGCACTTCGAGATCGACTGTCTCGCACTTCACAATCTCCACCGGCTTGCCCCTTAGGAAGCCGGCGATCAGGAACTCCTCAATCTCCGGCGGCGCCGGCACAATGGCGGAGAAAGTCGTCGCGGGATCGGTGCCGATGGCCACGGCAACCTCAAGCCGCGAACCCTTCAGTTTGCCCAGGCTCACCTGCGGCAATCCGCCCACCGGCCCATCGGGAACCTGCACCGCGCCACCGGCTGACTCGGCCATCATGGCCACACTTGCAGTGCGCGGATCTTCGGCTGAGTCCATTGCAGCAGCGCGGCGCAGTGCTTCGCGGTAATGCTCGGCTGCGACCTTTTGCCGCTGCCAGTGCATGCCCGTCGTCTGGCCGTCGTAAACTTGCATCCGGTACATGCCGATGTTGCGCTTGCCGGTGCCCCCCACACCTCTAGGGTCGCGCGTGTGCACACAGGGCAGCGTGATGAACCGTCCGCCATCGTGCGGCCAGCACTTGAGAATCGGAAACGCATTCAGGTCGAAACCCTCGCGAAGAATCACTTCCTTGCACGGCGCGTCGCTTGCTTTCACGGTCTTGGGAAATGCGCTGGTGAGCGCGCCCAGTTGCGGCAGCATCTTTAGCTTGTCAAGAAAGCCCTCCGGCGCTTTCACGTTCATCAGTCCGTGAATCCGCTCGGCAATCTCGTCCAGCCGTTCCACGCCCAGCGCCATGGCCATGCGCCGCTCGCTGCCGAACTGGTTGATGAACACCTTGTGGCCGGGATGGCCTTTCACATTCTCAAACAGCAGCGCGGGCCCGCCGGGAGCATATTTATCGGGTGCCCCATCCTTTCCGTGTTCTGACCGGAAAGGGTGGGATCGCGATCCGATCTTGCTCACCCGGTCGGTAATCTCCGTGATCTCAAGCTCGGGCGAAACCTCCTCGCTCACGCGCTTGAGCTCGCCGTGCTTTTCGAGAGTCTTGATCCAGTCGCGCAAATCGTCGTAGGCCAACGTGGAGCTCCGTGCGGTGGTTACCGTTCCTCACTCATACTACGTCTTTTCACACACCTGAAATGCTCCCTGCGAAATAGCTTTGCCATCCGCGCACAGTTGTGCCATGCTCACGTTGAAAAGGAGTCCGTCATGAGCAAGACCCCCAGCTACGGCTGCCACCCTTACTTCAAACTGCGCAAGCCCGCCGGGCTCGGGGCCGCTGCCCCCGCCGGCGAACCGTGGGCCGTGCCCAGCCTTTGCGCCGCCTACAACTGGCCCACCGGCTTGTCCGGCGGCGGCGTAATCGCCATCGTCGAGCTGGGCGGCGGCTGGGTCGCCTCGGACATGAGCTCGTTCTTCCAGTCCGCCGGCCAGCCCGTTCCGTCCATCACTGACGTCTCCGTCGACGGCACGCAGAATACACCCAACCAGAGCGGCCAGGCAGGCCAAGCCGACTACGAGGTCGCCCTCGACATCCAGGTGTCCGGGGCAGCCTATTACGTAGCCACGGGTAAAACCGCGACCATTCGCGTCTACTGGTCGCAGGACATCGCCTCCGCAGTCGCGAAGGCTGCCTCAGACGGCTGCGACGTGTGCTCCATCTCCTGGGGCGCTGACGAGGCCGAGTGGGGCACCGCCGGCGCCCAGCAGATGGAGTCGGCGGCCCAGTCGGCCGTTGCCGGAGGCATGATCGTCTTTGGCGCAGCCGGCGACAACGACTCGGGCGACGGCGGCTCGACCCCGGCCAATGTGGATTGCCCATCCTCCTGCCCGCACGTGGTTGGCTGCGGCGGAACCTTCAAGACCTCGACCCAGGAGACGGTGTGGAACGACAACCCCGGCAAAAC
>JBAUCP010000199.1:0-1614 GCA_049677625.1 Occallatibacter sp.
TCGTCGTCCACGCCGGCACGGCCGAAGACTGGACGGTTGAGAACCGCGCGCAGGAAGACCACATCTTCCATATTCACCAGCTTCACTTCCAGGTGATGGCGATTGACGGCCAGCCGGTGAACGATCCGGCGCTGCGCGACACGGTGGATATTCCTTACTGGAGCGGTACAGGACCTTACCACAGCGTTACGGTGCGCATGGACTTCAGCGATCCGAACGTCATCGGCACCTTCGTCTATCACTGCCACATTCTGGAGCACGAAGACGGCGGCATGATGGGCGAGATCCAGGTGCTTCCGCCCGGCTCGGCCGCGACGGCGGCAGTGGCCGCCTCAGCTTCGAGCATCGCGCCGAACCAGAACGTTACGCTGACCGCAAACGTGGTGGACGCGGCGACCGGAAACCCGACTCCGACTGGCCTTGTGCAGTTCCAACTGAATGGAGAGAACGTCGGCAATCCTACAGCAATCGCCAACGGGCAGGCGGCGTTGACCACGGCGGTCAATGGCAATGTAGGCAGCAACAATCTGACGGCGCTCTACGAAGGGGATGCGACCTATACCGAAGTGACCTCACCATCCATTCCAATAACGGTCTCGTCGTTCGCGCTGACCTCTTCGGGTGCAACGGCAGCCGTGGGATCGGCGGCGATTGCCAATGTCACGGTGAGCGCCGCCAACAACTATACGACGCTTATTAATCTCACCTGCACGCTGCCCTCGAGCCTTGCCGAAAGCGCCTGCTTCGTGAATCCGAACTCGGTCGCCGGCAGCGGACAGGTGCAACTCACCGTCAACACCACGCCGTTGCATCCGCTCAGCAGCAAACGGAATGGGCGGCCGGGCTGGCTGGCCGCCGGTGGAGGCGCGAGTCTGGCGTGCATTGTTCTCCTGATTCTGCCACGGCGCAGAGGGCGCAGCGCAGCATTCGGCGTGCTGGCAATCCTGGCGATTGCGTTCACGGTCGTCGGATGCGGCGGTACGGCGAAGACTGATCCGGGCGCGGCGAAGGGGACCTACATGGTCGTCATCACCGGCACGTCAGGCAGCGGGTCTGGAAGTAATTCCGGGCAATATCAGGCCAGCGTCAACGTTCCTATCACCATTCAATAAGGGCTTCTGCCGCTTAGCTGAACAGAAAGAGAGATCGGGAGAAAGAGCATGTCGAGCAGAGCCATTCGTTTCTTAAGCAGTATCGGAAAGGCGGTTTGCGTCACCGGAGTTTTATCCGCCGCTCTGGCATGGGCGAGCGTGGGAGGAAGTATCTCAGGCACGGTGAAGGACCCGTCTGGAAGCATCGTTGCAAACGCACAGGTAACGGTCAGGGAGACCGGAACCGGGATCTCCTACGCTACACATACGGATAACAAGGGCTACTATACTTTTCCGGTTTTGCCTGTAGGTCACTACGTGCTCGACATCGAGTCCTCAGGGTTCAGTAAGTACGAGCGGAAAGATATTGCTCTCGATACCAGCGCCGCGCTCACTCTGAACGCAGCGCTCGAAGTCGGCAGCGTTTCCCAGAACGTAACGGTTACTGACGATACGCTGCACGTTGAGGCAACCAGCACACAGATGGGGCAGGTGATTACCGGACGGCAGATGACCGCGGTTC
>JBAUCP010000200.1:0-8069 GCA_049677625.1 Occallatibacter sp.
GAGTTCATTGCATAAATAGAGTGCCCGAAAAGCAGGTCCTTCGACTCCGTTTGGCGCAGAAAACGCGCCAAACTTCGCTCAGGATGACAGAGTATGTATGATGCGAACTTCGGAGGCAGGACGCAGAGCATTCCTGCGAGGCCGCGATCTAAGCGCCGGCAAAAGCTGGCGTGCCCACGCCCGCGCCGGATTGCGCCTTCTGGGGAGATTCCTCCGCCGCATTGGCCACCGGCACGTGAGCCAGTTCCCAGGCCGCCCGGTCCTTGAGCAGCCGCGAGACCAGGGCTGTGTGCATGGCGTGTCCTGCGCGCTCGGCCACCACGTGGCCTTCAATGCGCCGGCCGGCCAGCGCCAGGTCGCCGATCAGATCGAGCACCTTGTGCCGCACATACTCGTCGGCAAAGCGCAGCGGTCCGTTGATGGGTCCCTTCGCGCCCAGGATGATGGCATTCTCCGGGCCCGCGCCGCGGATGAGGCCCATGTCGCGCAGCTTCTGCTCGTCGGCCTTGTAGCCGAAGGTGCGCGCCGCCGCAATATCCGAGCCGTAGGTCTCCGTGGCCAGGTCCACGCAGGTCTTCTGCTGGCCAATTGGCCCGGGAAACTCGATTGCGTAGGAGATGCGGTACCCTGAGCCAGGATAAACGCCGATGAACTTGTTGCCCTCGCGCACTTCCACCGGCCGCAGCACGCGGATGGTCTCGCGCCGCCGGCGCTGGGTGCGAATACCCGCATGGAGAAAGGCTTCGACATACGGGAGCGCGCTGCCATCCAGAATGGGCAACTCCAGATTGTCCAGCTCCACGATCACGTTGTCGATGCCCATGCCGATGCACGCCGAAAGCAAATGCTCGGTGGTGGAGATCAACACGCCCTGGCGCATCAGGCTGGTGGCGTAGCTCACCTTGGCCACGTTGCGCCCGTTGGCTGGAATCTCAAAGTTGTCCAGGTCGGTGCGGCGAAAAACGATGCCCGAGCCGGCCGGCGCCGGCAGCAGCCGCATGGTCACCGGAGCTCCCGAATGCAGACCCACTCCGGTAAACTCGAGCGGCTCGGCGATCGTTTGTTCCAGGTGCGCAGGTTGAGCCAAAATTAAGTTCTCCAAAAATTCAAAAAACTTCAAAAAAACCGCAGCTCAGTTAGATTAGACGGGGACTCGAACTCTGCACTGTGGCAATTTTGCCACACCATGGACACTGAATCCACCCAATTACCCTGGTCCGCGGTCCCGCCGGAAGGGCATAAAATAGTCAAATATTTGGATTTGCCGCGATTCCGAGCCGGAGGGTTGAGCGGAAATGCCTCTTTCCACCGCATCGCAAATTCCCATGCGCGCGCTGCTGGCCGGGGCGCGCAAGAAAGAACGCGCCCTGCTCGGCCTGACCCGGCAGCTCGTCTTGGCCGAGTCGCCTTCTGACCAGAAGCCTGCCGTGGACGCCTGCGCGGAGCTGGCCGCGGTCCGCGCCAAAGCCCTCGGCGCTCGCGTCAAGTTTCACAAACAAAACAACTTCGGCAACATTCTCGAAGCCCGCTTCGGCCCCAGATCCAGCGCCGGCCGCATCCTGCTGCTCGGCCATCTTGACACTGTCTGGCCCCTGGGCACGCTCAAGTCCATGCCCTGCCGGCTGCGCGAAGGCCGGTTATGGGGTCCCGGCGCGCTGGACATGAAGGCCGGCGTTGCCATGGCGTTCACCGCAATTGAACTGCTGCTTGAAGCCGGCGAACTGAACCGGGAAATTGTCCTTCTGCTTAATAGCGACGAGGAGGTCGGCAGCCCGGTTTCGCGCCCCATTACCGAGCGCATCGCCCGCCAGTGCGCCGCCGTCTACGTCCTGGAGCCGGCACAGGGGCTCGCCTACAAAACCGCGCGCAAAGGCACCGGCGACTGGCGCATCGATATCATGGGCGTCGCGGCACATGCCGGCGTCGACTTCACAAAAGGCGCATCCGCTCTCCGCGAGCTGGGGCGTGTCATTGAAACCGTGAGCGGCTGGACCGACCTGAAGCGCGGGCTCACGGTCAGCGTGGGCGTAGCCGGCGGCGGGATCAGGACCAACGTCATCCCTGCGCAAGCCTTTGCGGAAGTGGACGTGCGCATCGCGCGTAAGGCCGACGGCACGCGCATCGAGCGCAAATTCGCTGCGCTCAAAGCAGCAGACAGCCGCTGCACACTATCCGTCACCGGCGGCATGAACCGCCCGCCCATGGAGCGCACCCGCGGAACGGTCAAGCTCTTTGAGCGCGCCCGCGGCCTGGCCGCCGAGATCGGCCTGGCACTCGAAGAAGCGGCAACCGGCGGCGCGTCGGACGGCAACTTCACCTCCGCGCTCGGCATTCCTACGCTCGACGGCATGGGCGCCGTGGGCGAGGGTGCGCACGCGCGCCACGAGTCTATCTTCGTTGAACACCTGGCCGCGCGCACCGCTCTGCTGGCGGGAATGCTTGGGGCAGCCGCGCCGGCCTGATACACTCCCGTGAAGATACCCGTTGGAGACTACCCGCGTCATGAAATCTGCTTTTCTGCTCTTCTCCCTGGCTGCAATCGCAGCCGCCGCAAGCGCCCAAACCCACACCAGCGCGCCAACCACCGCTGCCGCCAAACCCTCCACCGCAACCACAACCAGCAAAGCGTCAACCGCCGCCGCAACCCCCGGGCCTTGGATCAAGCTTCCCGCCGGCGTACCCAGGGTGGTTCACGGCCCGGTCAAGGTCGGGCTCGCTTTGCGCTATGAAGACATCAAGGTCGGCACCGGCCCGGAAGGCGAGGCTGGCAAGATGTGGCACATCAAGTACACCGGATGGCGCGCGGCCGATGGCATCAAATTCGACTCCTGGGACGACCACAAGCAGCCCGTCATCGGTAAGGACGGCAAGCTGGAGCTCGGCCCGGACGGCAAGCCCAAACTGGGCGATCCGGAGCCCATGGCCTTTCCACAGGGCGTAGGCCGTCTCATTCCCGGCTTCGACTACGCGGTAAGCGGCATGAGGCTCGGCGGCAAGCGCCGCATCTTCATCCCGTGGCAGTTGGCCTATGGAACCCGCAACATCCCCGACCGCCCGGACCACCCCGGCATTCCCGCCAAGTCGGACCTCATCTTCGATGTCGAGCTGGTCGAAGTCACCGACATGCCGGAGCCGCCGCAGCGTCCCGTCATGCCTGTCCGGCCCATGCCCATGCCTCCGCATCCCGGCGCACCGGGAACGGCGCCAGCCCCAGGCTCTCCATCTACACCACCGGCGCCCGGATCTGCGCCCACACCGCCCGCTCCGTCCGCGGCGCCAACGACGGTGCAGCCCGCCGCTCCGGCCACGCCACCCGCAACCACCACGCCGCCGACGCCGAAATAGCGACCGCGACCCAGGCGATCACTTCGTGCCCCATCCTTTCGACTTTCCGGGGTCCCGACGGACAGGTCTTCGTCCGTGGGGTGGTGGTTCCTGTCGAAAGGGTGGGAAACCACGAGCCGCAATCGGGCACTCTCAACCAACCACGATCCAGGGGTGCCCCATCCTTTTCGCGCTCTTAGCGAAAAGGGTGGGAAACCACGAACCCAAACCCCGCGCTTAACCCACCCCAACCGGCAACTCCGGCGTGGCCGCCAGCAGTTGGCGCGTATAAGCCTCGCGCGGATGCGCACAAAGCTCCTCTGCCTCGCCCATCTCCACCAGCCGCCCGTGCTCCATCACCGCAACCCGCGTGGAGAGGTACCGCACCAGCGGCATGGAGTGGGAGATAAACAGATAAGTCAGGCCGTGCTCGCGCTGCAGCCGCCGCAGCAGATTCACAATCTGCGCGCCCACGCTCACGTCGAGCGCAGAGACCGGCTCATCGAGAATCAGCAGCCGCGGCCTGAGCGCCAGTGCGCGCGCAATGTTGATCCGCTGCCGCTGCCCGCCGGAAAACTCGTGCGGATAGCGCGAAAGCGCCGACTCGTCGAGCCCCACCGCGCCCAGCAGTTCCATGGCCTTGCCGCGCAGCGCGGCGCGCCGCGTGTCGGCTCCGGCTTCGCGCTTGTGGATCACCAGCGGCTCGGTCACAATCTCGAGCACCCTCATGCGCGGATTGAGTGTCGCGTAGGGGTCCTGAAACACGGGCTGCATCTGCCTGCGCAACCGCCGCATCTCCGCGGCAGATGCGCGTGACAGGTCCACTCCATCCACTTGAATCGTGCCGCTGGACGGCGCCGCCAGGCCCAGAATCATCCGTGCAACGGTGGTCTTGCCCGAGCCCGATTCACCCACCAGTCCGAGCGTCTCACCCGCTTCAATCTTCAGGGAGACATCCCGCACCACCGCATGCCACTCCGTGCGCAGCCCCGCCCGCCGCGGATAGCTCTTCGACACTGCGTTCACCTCAACCAGCGCCATGCAACGATGTTAACCGCCGCAGGTGCGATGGTTTGCCTGGAGGCTTCCATGTATCTTTCTTCTGGAAGGAGCCAGGAACGGAGCCCTGCCTCTTCGATTCGCCTGAATCCTTCCGTGCGGCGACGCCAGCAGCCTGGCATCCTGGGCCTTGCCGTACAAATTCGCTTAGATTTAGTCTGGATGGCTGCAATTTAGAAAATAAATGTATACTACCGAAAATAAAGTGGGACCTTCGTCATGCCCTCTGAAACCTTCACCACGAGTCAATCCGCGCCCGCCCAGGCGACCACGGCAAGCCGGGTCTGCCTGCTGGCAGACGACCTGACCGGTGCGTGCGATGCCGGCGCGGCGTTTCTCGGGGCAGGCCTCGGGGTGCGCGTCTGGTTGGGCGAGCGAGCGTTGTTCGCGGCCCAGGAAGCTGTACAGGCCTACAACACCGCGTCGCGCGCGCTGCCGGCCCACGAAGCGGCCGAGGCTGTGGCGCGCGCAACTGCCGCCATGGAGACTGGCGAAGGCGCGATCCTGTTCAAGAAGATTGATTCGGCTGCGCGCGGGCCCATTGCCGCCGAGCTCCAGGCTGCGCAGCAGGCGCTTGGCGCGCGGGCCATCCTGCTTGCGCCGGGCTTTCCGGCTGCCGGCCGAACGGTGCGCAACGGAATCCTGGAGATCAGCGACGCGTCCGGACAAAATGCCACGGTAGATTTGCGCGAGCTGTTCCCTGCCCCGATGCTCGAAGCGATGGTTAGCGTTTGCAGCGCCGGTGAGGTTGCGGCGGCCATCGAATCGGGCAAGACGGTCCTTCTATGCGACAGCGCAACGCAGGAGGATTTGAATGCGCTCGCGCGCGCCGCACAACCATTCGCTGGACTGCTGTACGCAGGCTCGGCGGGGCTGGCGCGGGCGATTGCGAATCTATATGGAACGCATGCGCTGCCCGCGCCGCGCGCTGCAGCGTCGCGCACGCTGGTGGTTGCGGGATCGGCGCATCCGGTCACGAAACTTCAACTGGAACACCTCGAAGGCGTGGCGCATCGGCACAGGGGTCTTCATATCCTGCGCATCGAATGCGAAGCCGGTGACGAAGCAAAGATTCGCGAGGCCTTTCGCTCCCTTGAGCCCGAGGCGCTGATCCTCACCGGCGGCGACACGGCCTTGTTCGCCGGCCAGGCGCTGGGCGCTCACTCTATTCTTCTTCAGGGAGAGTTTGCCCCGGGAATTCCGTGGGGAATTCTTGAGGGCGGTGTGGCGCATGGCCGCATCGCCGTGACAAAATCCGGCGGCTTTGGCTCCGCCACTGCACTCAACGATCTGATTGCGCATTTATCAGGAGCGGCATGACACGACTGCCTCGCATCGCGATCAGCATTGGAGACCCCGCCGGCGTGGGCGCGGAGATTACGCTCAAAGCGCTCAGGGACGCGGAACTGAGTGCCCTCGCCGAGTGGCTGGTGGTTGCCGACTCGGCGGCGCTCGATGCCGCCGGCCGCGCCTGCGACCTCGATGCAGGCGCGCTGCCCTTTACCCTGGTCGAGACAGGGGATCTGCCCGCCGATCATGCGCTTGAGTTCGGCCAGCTTCGCGCCGAGTACGGCACAGCGGCCATCGGCTACGTGGCGCGTGCGGTTGAGCTTTGCATGAGCGGCCAGGCGGACGCGATGGTGACGGCGCCGTTGAACAAGGAAGCTGTCACGCTTGCAGGGCGCGCATTTTCCGGCCACACGGAATACATCGCCGAGCTCACCGGCGCAACCGAGTCGCGGATGCTGCTGGTCTCAGAGAAGCTGGCCACGGTGCATGTAAGCACGCACATTCCTCTCGAACGCGCCTGCAAGCTCGATAAGCATCGCATCCTGCGCACCATCCAGCTTGGCAATGAAGCATTGACGCTCATGCGGCTGAGGCCGCCGCGCATCGCGGTCTGCGGCCTGCATCCGCACGCGGGCGAGCATGGATTATTCGGCGCAGAGGATGCGGCGGTGATTGCTCCGGCGATTGCCGAGGCGCGCGCGCTGGGCATCGACTGCTCCGGCCCGCACTCGCCCGACACGATTTTTGTGCGCGGCGTGCGCGGCGAGTTCGACCTGATTGTGGCCATGTATCACGACCAGGGCCACATTCCGATGAAGCTTGTGGACTTTGAGGGCACGGTGAACGTGTCGCTGGGCATGCCCATCATTCGCACCTCGGTGGATCACGGCACGGCCTTCGATATTGCCGGCCGCAACCTGGCCGGCGCTGAAAACATGAAGGCCGCCATGAGGCTTGCGGTGCGCATGGCCGCAGGCAAACTGGCAATGAGCGAAGCGGGCAGCGGTGCCGTGGTGAATGACTCCGGCGATCCAGTGCGACAGACTGCCTGCTCAACCGATAGCGGGGTCAGCCGGTAAGATGCACATCGCCGACATTCTCGTGATCGCAGCTTATCTGCTGGCGCTGATAGCATTCCCCGAATCATCCAGGAGTCCATCGCGTAACACGCTATGGGACTGGCTCGCCCATCGCAGGCGAACCCGGATCTTCGTAGTTCAAGTTGGAGAAACAACATGAATCGTTTGCGGCAGGCTGTCGAAGATAACGGCGGCAAGACTCTTCTTGGTGCGGCTGTCTATTTTTACGATCCCATCTTTCTTGAGATTTGCGCGCACCTGGGCTATCAGGCCATCTGGATCGAGATGGAGCATGGGCACATAACATTTGCTGAAGCCGCCGATCTGTGCCGCATGGCAGCGGGCTCGGGCATGCTGACGATGATTCGCATTCCGGATGTGCAGCGCGCGAACGTGCTCAAGGCCGCGGAGTGCGGGCCCGACATTCTGGACGTTCCCATGATCGAGCGGCCCGAGCAGATGCACGAGCTGCGCAATTACGCGCGGTTTGCGCCCGCGGGCAGCCGCGGATTCTTTTCTGTTTCGCGCGCGATCAACTACGGAATTCCCGGCGGCGTGGTGGCCAAGCAGCAGCATCTCAACTCCAACCTGTGCCTGATGGCGCAGATCGAGACAGAGGCAGCGCTTAGCCGCGTGGAAGAGCTGGCCGCCGTTCCCGATGTTGACCTGTTCATTGGGCCGGCCGATCTAGCCGCAAGCCTTGGCGTGCCCGCTCAGACCGGGCATCCGCGGGTGCGCGAAGCCGCGATGAGCATTGTGAAGGCCGCGCGCAAACACAACAAGTGCGTAGCCACGGCGTGCGCGCCCGAAGAGTATGACTTCTGGCTTGGCCTGGGGATCGATCTGCTCTTCTGCACCAACGATATTGCCTGCCTGAAGCAGGCTGCGGGTGATCTGCTGGGTGAAGCGCGCGGCATTCTGGAGCGGAAGGCCGGCGCACTTGCGCATCCGATGGCCGCGGGCAATGGCCTCATGGAGAACAACCAGCGTTGAATCGATTCCTCATGGCCGCATTGGCTGCTGCGCTGCTTCAACCACTTGTGTTTGCCCAGAGCGGCAGCGTTACAGTAAAGAACGGCAGCTTTACCGTGCTGCGCGCGAGAGATTACCGGCACTACGCGGCAGAGTTCGCTGCCGACGAGCTTGCTGCTACAGGAAAGCAGCCCTCGGACGAGTGGCCGTGGATGGAAGCCAACATTCCGCTCTTCGACTCTTCCAACAAGCGCTTCGAAGAGATGTACTACTTCCGGTGGTATGCGTGGCAAAAGCATCTGGTTCGCACTCCGCGCGGCTACGTGATCACCGAATGGCTGCCGA
>JBAUCP010000201.1:0-5240 GCA_049677625.1 Occallatibacter sp.
CCAGTCTTCGACCGTTCCCGCATGCACAACGATGTTCGGCTGCTGGTCCATGGTGAAGATCGCCGGCGTCTGACCTTCTTGAGTGATGTAGAAGGTGGTGGGACTGTTGGGGTCCGCCGGATTCAGGAGAACCTCTGAGAAATAGAGGTTCCGGTGCGCGGTGGGCGCGAGATTTCCCAGGCCACCATAGAGGGTTGCATTTTTTACCGGAGTTACCTGGGACGGTAAATGCCGTATCACCCGAGAGCCGGGAGCCGTTGATTCCTCCACTCCAGCCTGGCTCACGATATTCGCGATAGGCCGCTGCGGATCGTAATCGCCGTCGGGGCCTGTGTTCCAGTACTCGGTCATCAGTTGCGCCGTGTCTCCGACTTTCGGCGTGGTCACAACAAACTCGGCACGCGCTCCTGGCCCCAACAGAATGCTGGTCTGGCTAATGCCGGTTCCCGAGGAGAGCGGATACCCGTCCATGGCATACACCTGCATCGGCTGCGGGGTTCCGTTGACGATGTATTCGAGGTTGAGGATGGTATCGGCTGCCGTGTTCGCCACGCGCCAAAGCTCTTGCTGGCCAGGATCGGTCTGAATCAGCGCAGGCGTGTAGTTCGGATACGCGACAGGAACATAGTTGATGGAGAGGTCCCACGCCGGGATATTGGCATCGTTGGCTTCTGAGGATGGCAGAAGCTGATCGCGAATGACGAAGATGTGCTCGGGCAGACCGGCCAGAGCCGGGATGACATTCTGCAGGCCTTCGACAATCAGCGCGCCGGTGGCTCCGCCCTGCACCTGGCCTTCGGAGATTCCGTGCGGATGCGGATGATACCAATAGAGGCCTGGCGGCTCGGAGGCAGGAATCTGCACGTTGTAATCGAAGCTCTGACCCGGCTGGACGAGTGTATGGATGACTTCATCCTGTCCGCAGACAGGCGCGATATTGGTGCCGTGGAAGTGAATGTTGGTGACATTCGCGCCCATCGTCCCGTTGCAGGCGGGGCTGGTGCTTGTGACGCCATCGCTGGAGAGCGTCATCTTCATGCTCGCCATGTTGTCGCCCGTGCTCGAAGCTGCGGGCAGATCGTTCTGGAAATGAATGATGAGGTTGTCGCCGGGATTGACGACAAGCGTGGGCGCTTCAAGCCCGGTGTTCGTCACGTAACAGTAGCGAACCAGCCCTTGCGAATCGGTCACGGTGTAAAAGCCCATGGTGAGTTCCAGTACGCCGTTCTGGCTTTGAAGCACCGGAGGATCGGCGACCACTGACCCCGCTGTATATCGGGCGCAGACCTGGTCGGCCGTAGTCGATCCGGAAGGTGCGGGCGAAGTCAGCTTGGCGAAATCCTGCGCCGACACCGCGCCGCGGCCTGGATACTTCCGCTGCGCACTAGAAGGAACTGCCGCTCCAAGCAGGACAAGAAGCGGAAAGGCCCAGGAAAGAACACGACCATGCCCCAATACAGAAACTGCTACGCCCCTCATCGTTCGCCTCAAAAAGAACACAATTCACCGTTCACGCCAGCGGCGGGAGTCATTCGAGCATTTTCGATCCACATGTTGAAGTCTCGACGGCATCGAAGGTGGCATTTTCTTGAGGAAAATGCCACTTTGCTGCGTGGATTCTGTAAAAAGCAGGATCGAAAATGCTGTAGCCAAACGGCAGTTGACTTTTTGCGGGAAGGACCCCTATAGTGAGGGCAGCCCGCAGTCTATCCGGCTGTGGTTCCCAGGTCTTCGCGGTCTCCGCCAAGAGATAGCCGCGGGGGCCTGGTTCCGTCTGCCATTGCAGTTGCTACTTTTTCTTTGCGGCGCATGCGCTGCAAAGCTCTCCAACATCCAGCGACGGTTCTCCAGTTGCGAACCGGTCGCAACTCGGTATATAGGACCAAATTGGTCCTATACCTATATACGACAATTTTGGTCGGATTACAAGATCGTCATGAAAAATTGATACTGGCTGGTGGGATGCATCCGCTCTGGAACCCGCAAGATGCTGATAGAACGTGGCTTTTGGGAAGAAGCACACAGGAAATTTCGTCTATTTTTCAAGTCTGTGCCGGCCAGAAAAAAGATCGGCTTGGACCATTGTCGGGGCTGAAGCCCTGACGCGCCAGTTTTTAAACCGGCTCTAAGCGGCGTCCTGGGCGCCGGCTTCGAGGTCGTCAAACCGGCGCCATTTGTAAATGGCGATCGATAAGATCCAGCTCAAGGCAAAGAGCGCAATGATGCCGTAGCCAAGCATGCCGAAGTTGTCATTCAGCTTGCCAACCCAACCCCACAGTCCGCCCGTCAGGCGGAACTGCGCCGCAAACAATCCGAGCGCCTCAATGCCGCCGACCGCCAGGGCAACCACGACGGAGACGGAGGTAATCGTGATGTTGTAGTAGAGCTTGCGGATCGGCTTCACGAAGGCCCAGCCGTAAGCTCCCAGCATCAGTATATTGTCGGTGGAATCGATCAGGGACATGCCCGCGGCGAACAAAACCGGGAACACGAGGATCGACGAGAGGGAAAGCCCCTTGGAAGCTTCGGCAGCGGAGATGCCCAGCAGTCCAATCTCGGTGGCGGTGTCGAATCCCAGGCCGAACAGAAGGCCGAGCGGATACATATGCCAACTGCATCGGATCAGATTGAACACGGGGCGGAAGAGGCGGGAAAGGAAGCCGCGGTTGCCAAGCAGCAGATCGAAGTCCTCTTCAACATAGGGCTCTCCGCGCCGGACCCGCAAGAAGCTGCGATAAACCGACTGGAGCACGATTAGATTGACGATCGCAATGCCGAACAGAAACAGGGCCGACACCGAAGTGCCGATCACTCCTCCAATCTCCCGGGCCGCGTCAATGCGATGCTGCAGGGCGAGCGCCGCAGCTGCAATCGCAATGGAGCCAACGATGACGATGGTGGAATGGCCGAGAGAGAACATCAGTCCTACGGCGACCGGCCGCTTCCCCTGCTGCATGAGTTTCCGGGTGACGTTGTCGATTGCGGCGATATGGTCGGCATCGACTGCGTGGCGAAGTCCGAAGCTGTAAGCAAGAAAAGCAGTGCCCAAAAGCACCGGGAACCGGTGAAAAGCCACGAATGCCCAGCACCACGCCGCCAGATTGAACCCCAGCAACAGCGTGTATAAGGCGGCTACCTTGGCTTTGGTGCTGCCCGACTCGTCGCTGACCAGGGTTCGCAGGAAGGACGGCATTCGGTTCCTCAAGGTGCATGCCACCAGGATGGTTAATCTGAAATCGCTCCGGTAACACGTATTTTAGAAGTGTGACACCATCGGCGGGTCTTGGAATTCCCGGTGGGAACGCTCCCGAATCATCGTAGCACGATTGTGAAATACATATGACGGTTCCCGCGGCGGAGTAGTGTCCAGTTCCTGTGGAGCTTTTGCCGTAGTGCGGGGTGCTCGCAGTCCAGGCTCGGCTGAGCCTGGAGCTTGTAACATAATTCCGATGTGACTTGGAGAGAAGGTTGATGATGCAAACCCGACGCGATTTTCTCAAGCTTGCGGCAATGGTATCCGGCGCGGGCCTGGTCCCCGAATCAGTCCGTCGGGCCTACGCCATTGAGCCGGCGCCCGGCTCAACTTACCTCGATGCCGAACACATTGTGATCCTGATGCAGGAGAACCGCTCGTTCGATCACGCCCTTGGCACGCTTCGGGGGGTGCGCGGGTTCAACGATCCGCGTGCAATCCGGCTGTCGAATGGCAACTCAGTCTTTGTGCAGACCGACGCGGCAGGCAGCTCCTATGGTCCCTGGCGGATGGACATCCGCGACACCCGCATCACGTGGATGGGCTCGATTCCGCACTCCCGGAATAGCCAGGTCGACGCGTGGAACGGGGGGCATCACGACGGATGGCTGGAAGCGAAACGGTCGCACATCGCGGAATATGCGCATCTGCCCTTGACCATGGGTCACTATACGCGGGAAGACCTGCCGTTTTATTACGCGCTGGCGGACGCCTTTACGGTGTGCGATCAGAATTACTGTTCGGTGATGACCAGCACCACGCCCAACCGAAGCTATTTCTGGACCGGCACGGTGCGCGATGAACAACGCACGGACTCAAGAGTCCACATTCGCAATGAGGAGATCGAGTGCGGCGGAATGACCTGGAAGACATTTCCGGAGCGGCTGCAGGAGGCGGGGATTGGCTGGAAGTTTTACCAGAACGAGCTGACCAACTCGGGTCTTTCCGGTGAGCAGGATGCATGGCTCTCGAACTTTGGCTGCAACCTGCTCGAAAACTTCTCGGCATACAACATCGAAGCATATTCGGAGTACGTTCAGGAGGCGCAGTTGCACATTGCCGACCTTTCAACTCAGGCGGCAAAGCTCGAGACTGCACTGGCGGCTGCGAAGGATTCGGCCTCTGCTGCAGAGTTGCGTACCCGGCTTGAGAACACGCGGAGCAGTATCGAGAGTCTGAAGGAGGCGATACCGAACTGTGGCGAGGCGCGATACAGCAAACTATCCGAGCAGGCGAAAGCGCTGCATCAAGCCGCATTCGTTACCAATGCCGGCGACCCCGATTACCACGCGCTTCAGTCCCTGGCATTTGAGGACGAGGGTCAGCAGCAAACCATGATGGTTCCCAAGGGAGATGTTTTCCACCAGTTCCGCAAGGACGTGCATGAAGGCAAGCTGCCGACGATTTCATGGCTGTCGGCGCCCGAGAAGTTCTCCGATCATCCAACCTCGCCCTGGTATGGCGCCTGGTATGTCTCGGAGGTGATGGATATCCTGACGAAAAATCCCGAGGTATGGAAAAAGACGATCTTCATTCTCACTTACGACGAGAACGACGGCTACTTCGATCACGCGCCCTCGTTCGTCGCCGCCGATCCAAAGCGTCCGGAAACCGGAGGGGCTTCGGCCGGCATCGATACCGGTCTGGAATATACCTACAAGGAAGACGAGTTGCGGATGGGCGTGGCAGAGGGAGATGCGCGGTCAGGACCGATCGGGATGGGCTTTCGCGTCCCGATGATCATCGCATCGCCCTGGAGCCGCGGCGGATGGGTCAACTCGCAGCTTTTTGACCACACCTCCACGCTGATGTTTCTGGAAGGCTTCCTCGAGAGCAAGCTTGGCAAGACGGTTCGCGAAGAAAACATCAGCGCCTGGCGGCGGGCAATCTCAGGGGATCTCACTTCCGCCTTCCGTCCCTACGATCCCAACGAACCCGCGCTGGACTTTCTCGACCGGGACAAGTTTGTCGTGAGCATCGAGAAGGC
>JBAUCP010000202.1:0-2675 GCA_049677625.1 Occallatibacter sp.
CTCTCAACAAGTCTACGTGCATTCCGAAAATGCTCTAGTCCCGGTAGTCAAACCCGTTGCATGGGGAAACAGAAAAATAGGGATCGGGAGAGGCGCCTGTTGGAGCGGCGCTGCTCGGAGGCCCTCAACTCAACTCGCTCCCTGCGCTCCTGGCCGGTAAGTAAACTCGCCGGAACGCATTGGAAGGTCTCTCTAGGATTTTGCCCGATCCATTGTGAATGGATGACAAATGAGGCGCCCGGTACCGCTGCCTGAGGATGCAGCCCAGGGTGGATTCCATATCGGAATCTAGGCAAAAACCGCTGCCAGTATAACGCATGCGCTCATTCAGTCAACAGCGTTTTCTCCCGCTGGATTGCATAAGTGGGCTTTTGAAAGGCGCGGCTTCACTCGCCGCGGCGAGCGGAAAAAACTCAACCCGAATGAAGGCGGGGGTTTCAACCCCCGCATAACGCCAGCGCAACGAACACGGACTTCAGCCCCGGGGGGAAGAGGTTTCAAACCAGCCTACTGCCGTCCGTTCCTTCCTTCCGTTTACTGCGCCACGCCGGAGGCGCCCTTGATGAACGCCGCCACGCGATCGTGGAGCTGCTTCCGGCACTCGCTCCGCACATAGACCATGTGCCCCGACTCATACCAGTCGTACTCGATGTTCTTCGCCAGCGACGCCGGAATGGGCAGATGCTTTTCCTCGTACTCTGCCTCAAAGAACGGCGTGGCCAGATCGTAGTATCCGCCATTCAGCATCACCTTCAGCCGCGGATTGGTCTTCATCGCATCGGCCAGGTCGCTCGATACATTCAGATTCAGCGGATTGTCGTTGTGCTTGAAATCCCAGCGTGTGGCGGGGTTGCTGAACACATCGATATCCGGCAGATACGTCTGCCCTTCGCCATACTTGAGCACCCGCCGCATGTAGTCGTTGAGCAGCGAAACATACGCCGATGAAATAGCCGCGCTCTGCGGATCGTAGTCCGCCTCTTTGCTCAAGGGATCGATGGTCGGCCCGGTGAATCGCGTGTCGTACCGGCCCGTCGTCATGTCCTCGGCATCCTCGAAGTTCTTCTCGAACTCTCCGCCGTCCACGCGCAGATTCGCTTTGATCAGGTAAGCCACTGGGAGTCCCGTGTAGCCGTGCAGCTTTTCTGCAACCGCCTGCTTCTCCGCATCGTTCAGGTCAGTGCCCTCGGCCAGCGCGTGCGAGTACGGGCCCATCGCATACTCTTCCACTTCCTTCAGGAACGGCTCCAGCGCCGTCGGCTGCGGCGAAAGCTTCTTGTGATACCACGCGGTGGCCGCGTAGGTGGGCAGCGCCAGTTCATAGGGCAGGTCCACGCCGGGATTTCCCTCAGCCGCGTCAAGAAACACGCTGAAGTTGAATATCTGCGAGAGCAGGATCACGCCGTTCACGTCGATCGACCTGTCCTCGAGCATCTTGGCCAGCACCGCTGACCGCGTCGTCCCATAGCTCTCGCCGAAGATGAACTTGGGCGAGTTCCAGCGGCTGTACTTGCCGATGAACCGCGCAATAAAGCGCGAAAATGCGCCGCCGTCCTCATCCACGCCCCAGAAGGCCTTCTCCGCATCCTTGCCGATCAACCGGCCAAAGCCCGTGCCCGGCGCGTCGATAAACACCAGGTCGCTCACGTCCAGCAGCGTCTCGGCATTGTCTTCGAGCTTGTAGGGCGCGGCCGGCAGATGCGTGTCCATGTCCGTCACCACATGCTTCGGCCCCAGCGAGCCCATGTGCAGCCACACCGTGGAGCTGCCCGGCCCGCCGTTATAGAAAAAAGTAATCGGCCGGTCTTCTGCCTTCGCGTCTTTCTTGAAGTAGGCAACATACGACATCCGCGCCACGGGCGGCGCATCCGCTGGTTCTTTCGGCGCAGAGAGCGCGAGCTGCGAACCCGGCTGCGGCTTGCCATCCACGCCGAGCTGTCCATCCTGCGTGTCCGTAGCGCCCACCGTGAGGATGCCGGCAACGGCGGTGTACGCAATATGCTGACCGCCCGCATCCACCGTGCCCTCGGTCGTGGAGTCGGCCGGCGGCGCTGTGTCCGCAGCCTTCTCGGTAGCCGCCGGCTTGGCCGCCGTCTTGTCATCGTCCGCTCGTAGCGTTACAGGCAACATCACCAAGGCCGCCGCAAACACAGCAGCCACCAGTCGAGAGGCTGAATTCATCTGATTGTCTCCGGGAAAGGGATTGGCTGAAAATCCAAGTATAGATTTGCCAGGCAGGCAATGCGCAATTCTTCAGCAGGATTCCACGCGAATTGGAGAACCGCTCTAAACAACCCCTCCCATCAGCGGATCGCTGAAACCGGACATTCCGGTCTCCACGCGGCCGGCATAGCGCGCCTCCGCATCCGAGCCATCGGCCTTCACCGTAAAGTCGTACCAGCCATGGCTTCGCTTCAGATCCATAACGACAGATGTTTCCAGGCCGGGCTTGATTTTTCCGGTTACGGCATCTGACTTGTAAGAGTTGTCTTGAATCGAGATGCCGACAGCTTCTGTGGACTTGTTGTGCAGCTGCACCCGCACGTTTCCAGTCAGCTCCGTTCCACGGCGCTCGTAGGATGTGCGCACAACAAGCGGACGCGGAGCCGATCGGCCCGTGAAGGAACGATAGAAGCCATTCGGGCCATGCACCTCGATGGAATAGCCCGAATCGG
>JBAUCP010000203.1:0-3306 GCA_049677625.1 Occallatibacter sp.
GCCTACACGCAGGGCACCATCAACTCCACCGGCAACGCCACCGATGTGGCGCTCAACGGCAGCGGCTTCTTTGTGGTGGGCAACGGCCAGGGCGGCTTCGAGCTCACCCGCGCGGGCGACTTTACCCAGAACGCGAATGGCTATCTGCTTACCTCCGCGGGCTTAAATGTGATGGGCTATCCGGCGGTGAATGGCGTGGTCAACACCAACGCATCGCTGGTGCCGCTCAATATCCCGGTGGGCCAGGTGCAGGTGCCGCAGGCCACCACCACCTTCGGCATGACCGCGAACCTTGACGCTGCGTCCACCACCGGCACGCAGTTCCCGGCGCCGGTCACCATTTATGACTCGCTCGGCGAGCCGCACGTGGTTACGGCGACCTACACGCAGACCGCGCCCAACACCTGGAGCTACTCGATCGCGCTGCCGGCCACGGACTTCGCCAGCGGCGTCTCCACGCCGGTCACCGGCACCCTGGCCTTTGACTCGAACGGCAATCTCACTACCGTCACGCCCACTGCCGGCGTGGCGGAGACGGTGGGCACAGCGGCCGGCGATGTCTCGTCGATCCCGGTGAGCTTCACCGGCCTGGCAGACGCCTCCTCCAACCTCAATATGCAATGGAACCTGCTCGGACCCAGCGGCACGCCCACGGTCAGCCAGGTGGACACCGGCTCTGCCGTCTCCTCCACCACGCAGAACGGCTACCCCAGCGGCCAGTATCAGAGCTTCACCATCGGCTCAGACGGCACCATCACCGTGACCTACTCGAACGGCCAGCGCCAGAACGTGGGCCAGGTCGCGCTTGCCAACGTGGAAAATCTCCAGGGGTTGCAGTTGCTGGGCGATGGCAACTACGGCACTACGCTGGCCAGCGGAACGGCCTCGGTAGGCGCCTCCGGCACATCCGGCCTGGCCACGCTGCAGGATGGCGCGCTCGAAGCCTCGAACGTGAACATCTCCGCGGAGTTCTCCAACCTCATCGTCGCCCAGCGCGCCTTTGAGGCCAACGCCAAATCCGTCACCACCTTCGATACCGTCACCCAGGACACCATCAACATGGTTCACTGATTCTCTGACCGCGTGATCTTGCACAAGGCTCGGGTGCCCCAGGCTCGGCGCGTCTTTATTCTTGCGCCTAGTATCGCGACCTGGTGATTTTGTAATCGTACCCATGAGCTTGGGTGCCCCAGGTCTCACTTTTGAGACCTGGGAAACCACAAATCTACGCGGTCATGCCACTAGCCTGGGATACTTCAGCCACGCGGCCGCCCTTTCGCTTTACCGCCGCACCTCGATGAACAACCCCTTGCCCTCGGCCAGTATTGTTCCTTCGCTGCTCAATACGCGGGCTTCGACCCAGTGTTTCCGGCCGTCGTCGCGCACCACGCGGCCCTCAATGCGAATCGGCGCTCCGGAGTGCACCGGACGCAGATACTCCACATCGAGCTTTCGCGTCATGGCGATGAGCCCGCGCGCGCGCACCGCCTTGCTCATGGCTTCATCGAGCAGTGTGGCAATCACCCCACCGTGCAGGTATCCGGGAGGACCTTCGTAGGTATCGGGAACAGCGGCGAAGGAGACCACAGCGCCATCCGCCGCAAGCAGAAATTCAAGATGCAGTCCGGCGGGGTTGGCCTGCCCGCACCCGAAGCAGCGATTCGAGGCCGAGTGCACCATCGGCTGCAAGTTCTCATTGGGTTCCGTCAATGTGCCCTCACGCATTCGCGCGCCGCGCCCAGCACGGCCGCGCAGGTTTCCATGTCCACATTGCCGCCGGTCAGCACCGTGCCCACGCGTTTGCCGCGCAGCGCGTCACGTTCCCTCGTCGCAGCCGCCAGCCCCGCAGCTCCCGCGCCCTCGACGAGATTGTGTGTGTCTTGAAAGCAGGCGCGCATTGCCAACTTGATCTCGTCCTCGGAAACCTCCACGATGCGCGCAACGTGCTCGAGGATCGTCTCCAACGCCTGTGCGTTAGGCCGGCGGCAGGCCATTCCGTCGGCGATGGCTGTCTCCGCCGGCGCCTCCACCACGCAGCCCGCTTTGAAGCTGAGCGCATACGACGGCGACCGCTCGGCCACCACGCCCACAATCTCTGTCGCGAGTCCCAGCGCCGCGCGCGCCGCGGCCATGCCGCAGATCGACGAGCCAAGCCCGATCGGCACGTAGACCACATCGAGCGCCGGCGCAGACTCGAAAAACTCCAGCGCATAGGTGGCCGTGCCCGCCACGAGCTGCTCATGGAAGGACTCGACGAAGGCGAATCCGTGCTCTTCGGCCAGTGTGCGCGCATATTCGAGCGACGCCTGAAAATCGTGGCCGTGCTCAATAAGCTCCGCGCCCTGCGCAGCCATGGCGCGATTCTTCTCCACGCTGTTGCCATGCGGAACCGCGACAACCGGCTTCAGCCCGAAGAGCCGCGCGGCCATGGCCACACCCTGACCGAAGTTGCCGCGCGTGGCAGCCACCACGCCGCGCAGTTCCGGTCGAGTCTCCTTGAGCCATTTCACATAAACCAGCGAGCCGCGCAGTTTGAACGCTCCCACCGGGGTATGGTTCTCGTGCTTGAGCCATACTTCGCATCCCAGCCGCTCATTGACAAGCGGCCACGAGTACTGCGGCGTGGGTGGCATATACCGGTATACGACTTCCTGCGCTGTGCGAATCTGGTTGAGAGAGGGAAGCTCCATGTGATCAGCATAACTTGGCCTTCCATCGGAAGAATTCCGGAGCAGCTTTTGGCCTGCAAAAGTAGCATGGGTGGGACTCACCGCGATTGTCGCATTGCTCGCGCTCGACACACTTTCACCGCCATCGCGTGCTCGATGGTTTGGCTCGTTCTGTTCACATCCCTCACCGGCTGCCACTCCGCGCCCTCGCTCACCCCGCAACAGGCGGAAGGGAAGCATCTTTACGACGAGCGCTGCGCGCACTGCCACGAGTTCAACGACCTGGCGCTCAAGAAAGTTCCGCCCAACCTTCACGGCGTCTTCGAGTCGCCCAGGCTGCCCAGCGGCGCGCCGGCCACTGACGCCAACGTCGAGCGCGCGGTGCTTTCGGGCAAGGGCATGATGCCCTCCTTCGCCGGCCGCTTTACCAGCGAGCAGATGTCCGCGCTGCTCGCCTACCTGCATGCGGGCCTGCGCTCCGAGTGAGTCGTCCAACCGGCGATTCCATCAGCGTGGTTATATGCAATTCCGCTGCCACATCTTGAGTACCAGGGCAATCGCATTTGGAATATTCTTGACATCCGAGCTGCGGAAAAAGCCTGAGTCTGTCTACTTTCGGCCTCTTCCGATGTTAATT
>JBAUCP010000204.1:0-1754 GCA_049677625.1 Occallatibacter sp.
GGCTTACGCCGGTGCGGCCCAGCGCCACGCGCGCCGGGGTCAACGCACGCAGCTGCGCGGCCATGCCGGGCGTTGCTTCCGGAGCTGTGCGCGCAATCTCGCTCATGCCGTCAGCAGCCTTTCCGGGTGCTGCGCTTCAAGCGCCAGCCGCCCGAAGCCATCGCCCGCGAGCCACGCCTCGAACTCCGGCGCGGGCCTCAGGCCGAGCACGCGGCGCACATAGAGAGCATCGTGAAAGCTGGTGCTCTGGTAGTTGAGCATCACGTCGTCCGCACCGGGCACGCCCATGATGTAATTCACGCCCGCCACGCCCAGCAGCGTGAGCAGCGTGTCCATATCGTCCTGGTCGGCCTCGGCGTGGTTGGTGTAGCAGACGTCGCAGCCCATGGGCAACCCCAGCAGCTTGCCGCAGAAGTGGTCTTCAAGGCCCGCGCGCGTAATCTGCTTGCCGTCATACAAATACTCAGGCCCAATGAAGCCCACCACCGTATTCACCAGCATGGGCCTGAAGCGCCGCGCCACCGCGTAGGCGCGCGCTTCCAGCGTCTGCTGGTCCACTCCGTGGTGTGCATTGGCTGAGAGCGCCGAGCCCTGTCCGGTCTCGAAGTACATCACGTTGTCGCCAATTTGGCCGTCTTTGCAAATGGCGCCTCGTTTGAGCGATTGGCCAGCCTCATGCGCTTCCGCGAGCAGCGAAAGATTCACGCCAAAGCTACGATTCGCAGCTTCAGTCCCGGCGATCGACTGAAACAGCAGGTCCACCGGCGCGCCGCGTTCGAGCGCGGCCATCTGGGTGGTGATGTGAGCCAGCACGCAGCTCTGCAGCGGAATCTGGAACCGCTGGCGCAGCGAGTCGATCATGTGCAGCAGTTGCGCGGTCACGCCCGCGTCGTCTCCGGCAGGATTGACGCCCACCACCGCGTCGCCCGAGCCGAGCAGCAGCCCATCGAGAATGGACGCGGCGATGCCGGCCGGCGAGTCGGTCGGATGGTTCGGCTGCAACCGCGCGCTCAGCCTGCCCGGCAAACCCACGGTGGTGCGAAAGCGCGTGACCACACGGATTTTTGCTGCTGCCGCAATCAGGTCCTGCACGCGCATAAGCTTGCTCACCGCCGCGGCCATCTCCGGGGTGAGCCCTGGCGCGAGAGCCGCAATCCGTTCCGGCGTGGCCTCGTCCGAGAGCAGCCAGTCGCGCAGCTCGCCCACCGTGAAGGACCGCACCGGCGCAAAGGCTTCCGCGTCGTGCGTGTCCACGATGAGCCGCGTGACTTCGTCCTCTTCATACGGCACGACCTGCTCCGAAAGAAAATGTGCCAACGGCACATCGGCCAGCGCAAACTGCGCAGCCACGCGCTCCTCCGCCGACTCAGCCGCAAGCCCGGCCAGCACATCGCCGCTGCGCAGAGGCGTGGCCTTGGCCAGCAACTCGCGCAGGCTGGCGAAGGTGTAGCGCTTCTGGCCGATGGTGTGGGCAAAGCTCATCCGGTTGCAACCAGAATAGCCCTGAAAACCACAGAGTGAAGCGGCAGCCTGTCTGTGCGCCTGTTTTTCTGCTCGCCCGCGCCGGATTTAATTTGACACACAGCGCACGAGGCGATAATCTCGCGGCAAATTCAGGGGGGATTGTATGCCGTCACCTACACAAGCAAAAGAACCTCCAGCGACGGGCCCCATCAATGCGGTCTCGACAGACAACACGCCTGCCGTCTCCGGCTCGTCGGTGGCACCGGCAATATCATCGGCCACACCCACAC
>JBAUCP010000205.1:0-2337 GCA_049677625.1 Occallatibacter sp.
CCTCTGAGTTTCAAACTGAGACACTGCATCGCCGCCGCTCCGGTCGATCCCACCCCCTCGCCGGTGTTATACTCACATGTCGGGTGCGTGCCTGCACCGCTATTTTTCAATCGCCAGAGGTTCTCATGTCCGGCCACTCGAAATGGGCCACAATCAAGCACAAGAAGGGCGCGCTGGACGCCAAGCGCGGCAAGACTTTCACTCGCCTGATCAAGGAAATTACCATCGCCGCCAAGGGCGGCGGCGACCCCGACGGCAATCCGCGCCTGCGCACGGCAATCCTGGCCGCCAAGGCCGAAAACATGCCGGCTGAAAACATCAAGCGGGCCATCCAGCGCGGCACCGGCGAGCTTGAAGGGGTCAACTACGAGGAGATCACCTTCGAGGGCTACGGCCCCGGCGGCGTCGCCATCATCGTTGAAGTCCTGACTGACAACCGCAATCGCGCGGTGAGCGAAATCCGTCACGGCTTTTCGAAGAACGGCGGAAACCTGGGCGAGTCGGGCTCCGTCAAATTCATGTTCGCGAAGAAGGGGCTCATCGCCATCGAGAAGCCGTCTGCCACCGAAGAGCAGTTGATGGACATCGTGCTCGAGCACGGCGGCGAGGACCTGAGCGACGAGGGCGACTCCTGGGAGATCACCACCGATCCGGGCTCGTATGAAACAGTGCTGAACGCAGTCAAGGCCGCCGGCATTCCCACGGTGATGAGCGAGGTGACCATGGTCGCCTCTACCTACACCAAACTGGAAGGTGCGGCGGCGAACCAGATGCTCAGGCTGCTCGAAGCGCTCGAGGACTTGGACGACACGCAGAATGTTTACTCGAACTTCGACATGGACGCCGAGCAGATGGAGCACGCTGCCGGTTAATCCGGAGCAGGGCAGGCAACAACAAAGGCCGCCCGGTTGTGGCGGTCTTTTTTTCAAGACCAGATTTGCGAATGGGGGATTTGAATCGTTTTGAGGCGAAGCCGATGGTTTCTTTTGCTTGTGTTTGTTGCCGCATCGATGCTTGCTGCAGCCGAGATGCCCGATGGGCAAGATAACGCGGCCACGAACCCGGTCGCGCAGGTGCGTAAGGATCGGGGCTGGGAGTACGGCCCATTCGTAAACTGGGGCACCGGAGTCGGCAACCGCTCCGATTACAAGTTCTTCTGGGGCGGCTTTGAGCTGGGCAAGGTGCTCACGCCGGTAGTTCACGCCGGCATCTTCAGCGGCCAGTTCGGTTTGGCGGGAAACGTCATGCCCTTGTGGCAGGCCTACACCCCGCCGCCGCATCAGCAGACCTTTTACTACTCCGGCGGTCCCTGTCCAGCCGGCGAGACCTGCTCGTACGTGGGACCCGAGGGCGGCGGCACGTTTCGCGGCGTCAGTCTCACGCCGGTCATCTTCCGCTGGAACTTTCTCACTCATTCGCGGCGGATTCAACCCTGGTTCCAGGCCGCCGGAGGGCTCATTTACACCACCCACAAGTTTCCGCCGGACCAGGAGGTGCCGGAGGGAACGCCGGGCGGAACTTCGGTATGGAATTTCTCGCCGCAGGGCGGAGGCGGAATTCACTACTTCATCAGCGCCAAACGGTCCATTGACCTGGGCGTCAACGCCGTCCACATCTCATCGGCCTCGCTGGGCGACCGCAACCCGGGCGTAAACGCCAGCGTGCAGATTCAGGTAGGCTACACGTTCTGGAAGTAAGTAGAAGCTGTTTCATAGCCCGATTTTGAAAGGGCACAGCTTTTAGAGGCTGCGGAAAAACTCGATCCGGAGGGAGGCGGGGGGTTCAACCCCTGCATAAGCCCGGCAGAATCAATGTGGGCTTTAGCCCCGGAGCGGATGCCCCGCACCGTACTGGCCGGTTATAAAACAGCTTCGAGAGACGGGGCGGTTCCTGAACCCGGCCGGAATGGAAAGACCATGAACGGGCCAGTCATCGAGTGCGTTCCCAACTTTTCTGAGGGCGCTGACGTGCGCAAGGTCGAGGCCATTGTGGCCGCCATGCGCGCGCCGGACGTGCACCTGCTCGACTGGTCGATGGACGCCGATCACAACCGTTCCGTAGTCACCATCGCCGGATCGCCCGCTGCGGTGGTCGAGGCTGCCGTGCGCGCCGCCGGCAAGGCCGTGGAGTTGATCGACCTCACCCGCCAGCAGGGCGTCCATCCGCGCATCGGGGCGGCAGACGTGATTCCCTTTGTCCCCGTCGCCGGCATCCGGCTGGAGCAGTGCGCCATGCTTGCCCGTCAGGCGGGGTTTGAAATCTGGCGCCGGTTCGGCGTGCCGGTCTTCTTTTACGAGGCCGCCGCCGCGCGCCCTGACCGGGCCAATCTTGAGGACG
>JBAUCP010000206.1:0-3376 GCA_049677625.1 Occallatibacter sp.
ATCCTGACCAGTGGCTGTGGATTCACCGCAGATGGAAGACGCGGCCGGCGGGCGAGTCACCGCTTTATTGAGACTGACCGGCAATGGAGCAGGAACCGAGCTATGATGAAAGAGATGGCAACGTTTCACATTTCCGAAGATGATGCTGCCCGGGATTTTGCGGGCCTGATGGCACGCGTCCGCTCAGGGGCAGAAGTTGTTATCGAATCCAATGCGTCGCCCGTGGCTGTCATCCGTACGCCGGCCCAACCTGGCCGCACTTTTGAGCAAGCTATTGCGTTATTGCCGGAGGAATCAGTGGCCGTCATGGATGAAGGCTTCGCAAGAGATGTGGAAGCCGCAGTTGCTGCTCATCGTGAGCCTTTGAATCCTCCTTCCTGGGATTAACCGCGTGGGACTCATCCTCGATTCCACGGTATTCATTGCAGCCGAGCGCCGTGGTTTGAATCTGCGGCAGACTCTAGCTGACATCGGTTCGCGCTTTCCAGGAGAACAATTTGCGCTTTCTGTGGTCACTTTGATCTAACTGGCGCATGGCGTGGCCCGCGCGGATACATCGGAGCGAAGGATGACGCGGCAGCAGTATTTAAGTGAACTGACGTTCGCTTCTCCCGTGCATCCCGTCACGATGTCGATTGCACTGCGCGCCGGGCAGATTGATGGGGAGAATACGGCAAAGGGAGTTCGAATTGCGCTGGCTGATCTATTGATTGGAGTCACCGCCCTCGAACTCGGCTACAAGATCGCAACGGCAAACCTGCGTCACTTTCATTCGATCCCTGGATTAGCGGTCGTCTCACTTTAAGGGCAACAGTGAGATAAGGAGAAAGACATGACGCTGGGCGAACTGATCGAAAAGCTGGGCGGAAGGCTGGTGCAGGGCGATCCGGAGTGGCTCGTCGACGGCGTCAACCGGTGCGAGCAGGCCAAGTCGTTTGAAGTGGCCTTCGCGGATTCTCAGGCCACAATCGCCGAGGCCCTTGCCAGCGGCGCCGGCATTGTTGTGCTGCCGCCAGGCGCTGCGGATGTGTATCCGCACGGCAAGTGCATTGTGGAAACGGATCTGCCGCGGCTGTGGTTTGCCAGAGCAGCCAGGCTGCTTGCGCCGGCTGCTCCGGCGCCGGGCGTGCACCCTTCGGCCGTGGTGAGCGCGCATATCGAGCTGGGCGCGAATGTTTCGATCGGGGCGACTGCGGTCGTCGAGTCCGGGGCGAGCATCGGCGCGGGCACGCGCATCGAGGCCGGCGCGATTGTGAGCGCGGGCGTTCGCATTGGCGAAGACTGCACCATCTATTCGCGCGCTGTGCTCTATCCCGGCACCACGCTCGGCGATCGTGTAGTGGTTCATGCGGGCGCGGTGCTGGGCGCGGATGGATTCGGCTACGTGCGCGATCCCGAGACCGGAGCGTATACGCAGTTTCCGCAGCAGGGGACGCTGGCTATTGAGGACGATGTGGAGATCGGCGCGAACTCGACCATCGACCGCGGGGCGCTGGCCGAAACGCGCATCCGGCGCGGCGTAAAGATCGACAACCTCGTCCACGTGGGGCACAACTGCGACATTGGCGAGGACGTGATTCTGGTTGCGCTCACCGGCATCTCCGGTTCGTCGACGGTGGGCCGCGGCGCGGTGCTTGCCGGCCAGGTGGGGATTGGCGATCACGCGCATGTGGGGCCGGGCGTAATTCTGGGCGGGCAGTCGGGAGTGTTCAACGGAAAGACAGTGAGCACCGAAGGCCTGCGGCCGGGGACTGTGCTCTACGGTACGCCGGCGCGGCCGCTCAAGCAGGTGCTGCGCGAGCAGGCGGTGCTGGCGCGGCTGGCGAAGAGAGCGACGAAGGACGAGGGAACGGGGAATAGGGAATAGGGCTGCGAGCTCAGGAGGCGCGATGAAGCTCGTTGGCGCGCGGCTGGGGGCGCGTAGCGATGCGCAGCGGCAGCCCGGCGCGGGGGTTTGAGCCGCCGGCGACGGCAGGCTCGCGCAACAGGATGGTGAGCCCGTGCGAGCCGTCGAGCTTGAGCTCGGCAAGCAGCGCAAGAATCTGTTTAGCGAACTCCGGGTGATGCTCGAAGTGCTTCGACGCTGCCTGCACGGTGTGAACGACGTGGTCCGTGGAGAAGTTTTCGCCATGATGGCCGGCGACGCCGATGAGCAGGCCGCGGATGAGCGCAAACTGCGCGGCCAGAATGGCGAAGCGCTGACTGATGGTGCGCGCACTCTCTTCGGGATTCTTCGCGGAGCCGAAGGGGAAGTTGAGCCGCAGGATGGTGTTGACCAGGTAATTCTCCAGGATGTGCGGGTGGCTGCGGAAGAAGGGCGCGAAGCGGCGCTCGTAGGCGGCGCGTGAGTGCGCGGTGAGCGAGGCGAGCGTTGCGCCGGGGCCGTTGCCGATGCCGCTGGTGAAGGCGTTGACGCACTCGACGAAGCGGGGGCCGATGCTGGAGCGGTGCAGCATGAGGCCGGCCAGGCGAAGCACGGCGTCCATCTGGGCAAGATCGTCGGCGGGTAGCGCGTCCATGGCAACGCGCAAGGAACCTTGTGCGGCGGTCGCATTGAAATCGGCCAGAAAGGCATCCGGGCTGCGGCCGAGCTCGCCGGTTGCGATGGCGTCCAGCCGCCTGGCAAAGACGCTGAGCAGAAACAGCCGCTGCCAGATTGGGTAATGGCGGTTTGCGGCGGTTCGAAGGGCGGCGTCGCGAATGGGCTCGATCCACGGAGTGAGCGGCGGGGTGAGCGGCGGGGCGAGCGGCGAGCTGCTCCGCGCTTCGCTGTCGCCTGGTTGCGCAGCGGGCGCTGCGTCAGGCTGGACGCCGCTTTGCGGCGCGGAGCAGGTTTCCATCAGATCGGGATGAAGCAGGACCAGCCGCGCGGCCTCAGGACAGGAGAGCGTGAGCGCCGTAATGGAGTTTCCGTTATTCGCATGCGCCACGCGCGGATAGGTGGCGCAGGTGTGCGAGAGCAGAGCCTCTCCGTACTCGCTCTGGATGCGGCAAAGGCGGCCTTCCGACAACATGGGGCAGTTGTTTTCCTCATTCATGCGGATGATGGCGAAGATGGAGGGATTTTTCGCGTGTTCGCTCTGCGGCAATCGCTCCACGCTCTCGTGGATGAGCGTGCTCAGCGGGCTGGGCGGCAGGTTCTGATAGCGCTCATATGTGGCTTCGTCGACGGGCACACGCCAGCCGTGGCAGCAGGTGTCTTCACAGTCTGAGCCGATGCAGCGGAAGCTTTGAGCGTATTGCGGAGATACGAATTCTGCCTGGCTCACAATGCGCTCCGCGCCGGGGTGTGGTTGCGGAGGAATGAGGCAAGCGCATGCCCGCGGACGGGACAGATTCGATTGGAATATTTTCAGAGATTGGCGAAGTCTCTGAC
>JBAUCP010000207.1:0-1631 GCA_049677625.1 Occallatibacter sp.
ATACTTATGCGTTCCATCAAACAGGGAAAGAGGCACGCGGAGATGAGAGGAAGAATCAGCTTTGCCATTGTGGCTGGTGTTGCGCCGCTGCTGTGTGGGGCTACTTTTGCAGGCGCGCAGGCGCCCGCTGCGCCGCAGGTCAAGCTGACTCCAGGCGTCTTGGCGCGCGTGGGTTCAATCGACGAACGCTTCGAGTCTTACAACGTCGAGATGGTGGAGGTGACCGGAGGCCGCTTCTGGAAGCCCTATGCCAGCGCGGCGGAGCCTGCGCCGGCGCATCCGGAGCTGACCACGCCGGGAGGCATCGATCCGTCGCTTTACCAGTACCGGCCGCCGCTGGACATGAGCAATGCGCGGCTTCGCAAACTGGCTGCTGCGCTGGGGCCGGCGTACATTCGCGTCAGCGGGACGTGGGCCAATTCGACATTTTTTCAGGATTCGGATGGGCCCGCGCCGGCCAAGGGCTTTGGCAGCGTGCTGACGCGCGCGGAGTGGAAGGGCGTGGTGGATTTTGCAAAGGCTGCGAACTTGCAGATCGTTACATCATTCGCCATCAGCGAGGGGACGCGCGATGCGGCGGGTGTGTGGACGCCGCAACAGGCGCAGGCTTTTCTGAATTACACGAAGTCGATCGGAGGCAGCATTGCCGCGGCGGAGTTTATGAACGAGCCGACCTTTGCTTCGATGGGGGGCGCACCGAAGGGCTATGGCGCAGCGGACTACGCGCGCGACTTTGCCGTCTTTCGCAAATTCATTCGCACTGCGGCGCCGCACATGATTGTGCTGGGACCGGGCGGCATAGGCGAGGGTACGGCGCTGGTGCCGGTGGGGATGCACGCGCTGATGACGGCGGATATTCTCGCTGCGACCGGGCCGGTGTTCGACGTGATGTCGTATCACTCCTATGGCGCGGTCTCTTTGCGGTGCGGGCGCGCGGGCTTTGCGGCTACTACCACGGAAGATGCAGCTCTGACGGCCGAGTGGCTGGCGCGCAGCGGGCAAATGGAGGCTTACTACGCGGCTCTGCGCGACCGCTTTGAGCCTGGCAAGCCGATGTGGAACACAGAGACCGGACAGGCGGCCTGCGGCGGTGACCGCTGGGCATCAACATTTATTGACACGTTCCGCTATCTGAATCAGCTTGGCACGCTGGCGCGGAGCGGCGTGCAGGTGCAGATGCACAACACGCTCAACGCGAGCGACTATGGATTGCTGGACGAGACGACCTACGAGCCGCGGCCCGACTATTGGGCAGCGTTGCTGTGGCGCAGGCTGATGGGGGCCACTGTGCTCGATCCGGGGCCCGATCCAACGCCGAACCTGCATCTCTATGCGCAGTGCCTGCGCGGCAAGCCGGGCGGCGTGGCGGTGCTGGCCATCAACGCGGACCGCGCCGCTTCGCAATCGCTGGGCATTTCGCGCGGCGCGCGGCGCTACACGCTCACCGCCAGCAAATTGACCGATTCCAAAGTGATGCTGAACGGAACCGTGCTCGAACTTGGCGCCGGCGATGCGCTGCCGCAGATCAAAGGAGCGGCGGTTGCGGGCGGGGAGATCGCGCTTGAACCGGCCAGCATTACATTTCTTGCCTTTCCAGAGGCGCATAACGCGAGCTGCAAATAAGGCGGGGG
>JBAUCP010000208.1:0-1682 GCA_049677625.1 Occallatibacter sp.
GGCCTCAACGTTACCGACTTCGGAAAGGCTATCCTGGCCGCCTGCTTTGTCAACGATCTGGGTACGGTGGTCGCGCTTGGGCTAATCTTTTCGCCGTTCACGGTGAAGACCCTGATTTTTGTCGTAGTCTGCGCCGCTCTCTTTGCCATACTTCCCTTTCTCACCAGGTGGTTCTTTGCGAAATATGGCGGGCGTGTCTCAGAGCTGGAGACCAAGTACATTCTGTTTCTTCTTTTTGGACTGGGCGGACTGGCCGTCTGGGCCGGAAGCGAAGCGGTTCTCCCGGCTTATCTGATCGGATCCGTCCTGGCGGGAACCGTAGGCAAGGATCACCTGCTGGTCCGGCGGCTGCGCACGCTGACCTTCGGTCTGCTCACGCCCTTCTACTTCATCCGCGCCGGCTCTTTTGTTTCAGTTCCGGCTCTTATTGCGGCCCCGGCCACCTTGCTCATCCTGTTCCTGGCCAAGATGGCCACCAAGACCGCGTTCGTTTTTCCCACGGTGCGCGCCCATCGCCATCAGGGATCAGCTGGAGCCTACTACACGCTGATGATGTCCACAGGACTGACCTTCGGGACCATTTCCGCACTCTTTGGGCTCAACCACCAGATCATTACGCAGGCGCAGTATTCCTTTCTGGTGGGCGCAATCATCGCGAGCGCCGTCCTTCCTACGGTGGTAGCCAATACGTTCTTCCTCCCCAGGCACCTGCTTCCACGCAAGGCCGTCCATGAAAAACCGCACACCTTGTCTCCGGGGCAGGAAGCCGCGGGAGAAAAAGCTTGACGTACGCCTGTAATCTGAACGAAGAGAGACGATAAACCCGCGGAAGGAGAATCGAGAATTGCAGAAATACCTGTTCATCGCCGCCGGAGGCGCACTGGGCTCCATTGCCCGCTACTGGGTTGGTTCCGCAATCTCGGGCCGCATGGGAACCAAATTCCCTTACGGCACCCTGGTCATCAACATCACGGCATGCGTGATCATCGGCTTCTCGCTCACTTATCTCGGCAAGCGCGCCGACCTGAACCCCGCGTGGAGGTTCATGATCCCCATCGGCTTCATCGGCGCCTATTCGACCTTTTCCACTTACGAGTGGGAGACGCTCTCGACCATGCGCTCGGGCGCGTTTTTCCTGGCCGGCCTCTACGCCGTGGGCAGCCTGATTCTGGGACTGGCCGCCACCTGGTGCGGCACCGCGCTGGCCGATCTGCTCTGAGCCCAATCGGCCCGCCGCTTGTCGCCTTCTCCCCGGAAGCAGCGTCAGCTTACGATCGAGAATCGTCAGCAGCAGCAAAACGGGGCATAATGAATGCGCGCGTTGAACCCACGAGGGGACAGAGCCATGCTGACCACTGGCAAAGCCGTCAAAGTCACGCTCTACCTGAGCGACGGAGCAAAACATCACGGAATGCCGGTCTACACCAGCATCCTCGATTATCTCTTCCATAACGGCATCGCGGGCGCCACAGTCATAAAAGGCGTAGCCGGCTTCGGCGCGGCCCATCGCATGCACAGCGCGCACATCCTCGAAATCTCCGACTATCTGCCCGTCAAAATCGAAGTCATCGACACCCGCGAGAAGATCGACGCGATTCTACCCGAGCTGGAAAAACGCGCCGGCTCCGGCCTCATCGAGATCGAAGAGACCACGATCATCGTCCCCGCCAGAAGCTGAATCC
>JBAUCP010000209.1:0-3437 GCA_049677625.1 Occallatibacter sp.
AGATTCAGCCCTTCTATCGCACCGGGATTTTCACGGCGCGTTCCAAGGGCGGGATAATTTTCCTGATGACGTTAACAGAGCCGGCCGGCCACGGTCTGCCCTTCTTCCGGCAGCGTTATCCACAGGCGGCGCCGCCGCTGCGGCCCGCAACATTCGCGCCCCTAAGGTGTCTATTTCAACGAAATCGCAATCCGGGCGCGAACCCACTCAACCGTTAACCATTTGTTTTCATGTGCATGATTCAGAGAGTCCGCTTGTTCACGCGTCGTTGATCCCAGGCAGGACATACTGGAATCGAAAACAGGCATCTGATTCAGTAGAACCGGTGTTCCCCATGCGCGTCACACGCATAACAGCATTTGTCCTCTTCATCTTGGCGGCGCTTGGCTGCACGCGGACTCACGCCCAGGCGGCCCTGCTCATGGAGGAGCCTTACGGCTTTTTCGGCGCACTCAATCCCACCGGCCACAATGCCATTTACTTCGACCGTATCTGCGCGGAAACGCCGGTAGAGCTGCGCCGCTGCCAGCCCGGTGAGCTGGGCGCGGTGATCGCGCGCTATCAGGGCATCAACGGCTACGACTGGGTAGCGATTCCGCTCATCCCGTATCTCTATTCCGTGGAGAACGCCGACCAGGTTCCCGCGCATGTGGATCACGAGCTGGTCACGCGGCTGCGCGACCGCTATCACGAGGCGCATCTCGAAAGCCTGGGCCCGGACGTGCCGCAGGGCAGCATTGTGCACGGGGGATGGACCCAGCTTATCGGCACGGCCTACGAGCGGCGCATCTACGCCTTCCGCTTTGAAACCACTGAGGCTGAGGACGACGCGCTGATCGAGCGCCTCAACACCAGTCCCAATCACACCCAGTTCAATCTGCTCTTCTCCAACTGCGCTGACTTTGCGCGCCAGATTCTGAACTCCTATTTTCCGCGCAGCTTCCGGCGCAACATCTTTCCTGACGCAGGCATGACCACGCCCAAACAGATCGCCTGGAAGCTGCAGCGCTACGGCCGCAAGCACCCTGAGGCGCAGGTCGAGGTCTTCGAGATTCCGCAGGTGCCCGGCTACCGGCGCATGAGCCATGCCAATAAAAACATCGACGAGTCGTTTGTGACCACGGTCTACGCGATTCCGATCACCATCGTGAATCCTTATGTCACCGGCGGCCTGCTCGTCGATTACCTCTTTCGCGGCCGCTATCACCTCGTGCCCAAACACCCCGATGTTCTGGGCCCCCAGGACTTGACCGCCCTGACCGCCCCCGCGATCACATTGACAGAGACGCCTGTTCGAGCCGAAAATCCCGCTAGCGCGGACACACACCCTTCCGGCATCGTTTCAAGCAGCCCGGCGGCAACGCCGGTTGCCGCAGAAGACCAGTCAGATCCGCAGGGAATCACGGCCGCACAATGAGCGAGAAAAACACGCAGAACTTCAAGAATCATGGACGAGTCGACCCGCCCTACCACTTCATTTCGCTGTTCATTCTGGTTGTCAGCCTGATCGTATCCGTCGTCTACCTGGTGGGCCATCCGCACTTTTATTCCGCGTGGCTGGTGGTGCTCTCGGTAGCGGTGTTCATCCCGTTCTTCAAGCTGCGCATGTATGCCTTGAAGGTGCAGGACCGGGTGATCCGGCTTGAGGAGCGGCTGCGCCTGCAGGCGCTGGCGCCGATCGAGTGGCATGCGCAGATCAACCGGCTCACGGAAGGCCAACTGATCGCGCTGCGCTTTGCGCCGGACGAGGAGCTGGTAGAGCTTGCCCAACAGGCGGTCGCAGAGAACCTGAGCCGCAAGCAGATCAAGGAGCGGATCAGGAACTGGCGTCCCGACGAATGGCGCGTGTGAGCCGATCGCTTGTATACCTGGAAAAGCCGGGAGGCTGGCGTCAACAATACCGAGCCGCGTAGCAATCTGTGTCCGCTCCGGCGCCTCAGCCGCCCAGTCCGCGTAATTCACATTCCGTCGAAACCCGTATGCTAGGTTAATTAACGGGAGTTTCTGCGGAGTCATGTCTTCTATTACATCCTTCATCAAGCACCACTATCGCCATTTCAACGCTGCCGCGCTGGTAGATGCGGCCAATGCCTACAATGATTTACTGGCCTCCGGCGGCAAGATGTTCGTGACCATGGGCGGGGCCATGAGCACTGCGGAGCTGGGCCTGTCGCTGGCCGAGATGATTCGCCAGGACAAGGTGCACGGCATCTGCTGCACCGGTGCCAATCTCGAAGAAGACGTCTTCAACCTGGTGGCGCACAACTTCTACGAGCGCGTCCCGCACTACCGCGACCTGACGCCCGCCGACGAAGCCGAACTGCTCTCGCGCCACATGAACCGCGTCACCGATACCTGCATCCCCGAGATGGAGGCCATGCGGCGCATTGAGAACGAAGTGCTCAAGGAGTGGGTCCGCGCCGACCAGGCCGGCGAGCGCTTCTTCCCTCACCAGTTCATGTACAGGATTCTGCTCTCGGGCGATCTCGAAAAGTCCTACCAGATCGATCCCAAGAATAGCTGGCTGCTGGCCGCGGCACAGAAGAACCTGCCCATGTTCGTACCCGGATGGGAAGACTCGACCCTCGGCAACATGTACGCCGGCCACTGCATCTCGGGCGACGTGAAGAAGGTGCACACCGTTCGCACCGGCATCGAGTACATGATGGAGCTGGCCGAGTGGTACACCGAAACCACCGCGAAGACGCCGCTCGGCTTCTTCCAGATTGCCGGCGGCATCGCGGGCGACTTTCCCATCTGCGTGGTGCCCATGCTGCACCAGGATTTGCAGCGCGAAAACGTGCCGCTGTGGGCCTACTTCTGCCAGATATCGGACTCGACGACCAGCTACGGCTCGTACTCGGGCGCAGTGCCAAACGAGAAGATCACCTGGGGCAAATTAGGCGAGAAGACGCCGAAGTTCATCATCGAGAGCGATGCATCGATCGTGGCGCCGCTGATGTTCGCTTACATCCTGGGTTGGTAGCTTCAGATTCTCGCAGCGTTAAGCACTCGTGCTATCCCAGGTCTCATCCGCCGCGGCGGACGAGACCTGGGGCGCCCGGCATGTTGCCGGGACTCTCTCTTCGACCCGATTCGGCTTGCAAACCGCGGCGCAGCGATAGAATGCCTCATGTCCTTCAGTCGAAGCAGAAGCGCTTTTTGCGCCGCGGTGCTGGTTCCACTTGCAGCAGCCATCTTGCCAGCCAATGCCAGTGTGCCAACCATTGCAAGCTTGCCCCTCGCGCAGATTCTGGAGTCGATGGAGCGCCACGATCAAAGTCAGGCGAAAGAACTGAAACACTACCAGGCAGTGCGGCTTTACCAGGTCGAGTACCGGGGACTTGGAACTTCCCTTGCCGCGAAGATGGAAGTGGAGGTCGACTTCGACGCCTCCAAAGGGAAGAGTTTTCGCATTGTGTCGCAGAACGGATCGA
>JBAUCP010000210.1:0-11765 GCA_049677625.1 Occallatibacter sp.
CTCGTCTTCGATGTTCATCTTCTTCGACGCCGATGACGATGTGAAGGAAAAATACCGCGCAGCCACATTCAAGAATTTCCATCAGTCCATCCAGTTTGAAGACGTGGGCTTTTCCTATTCGACCGAAGAGGGCGAGCAGCAGATCCTGCACAATGTCGATCTCGAAGTGCGCGCCGGCGAAGTGCTGGCGCTGGTCGGGCCTAGCGGCGCGGGCAAATCCACGCTGGTCAATCTTATTCCGCGCTTCTTTGACGTCACTTCTGGCCGCATCCTCATCGACGGCCAGGACCTGCGTAATCTCACGCTCTCTTCGCTCCGCCGTCAGGTCGCGCAGGTGACGCAGGAGACCATCCTCTTCAATGACACGGTGCGCAACAACATTGCCTACGGCCAGCCCGACCATAAATTTGCCCTGGTCGAGCAGGCGGCCCGTAACGCCCTGGCGCACGACTTCATCCTACGCATGCCGCAGGGTTACGACACGGTCATCGGCGAAAAAGGCTTCCGTCTCTCCGGCGGCGAGCGCCAGCGCATGGCCATCGCCCGCGCCATCTTCAAGGACGCGCCCATTCTCATTCTCGACGAGGCTACATCGGCGCTCGATTCCGAGAGCGAGTCGCTGGTGCAGGCCGCGCTGGCCAACCTGATGAAGGACCGCACGGTGGTGGTGATTGCGCACCGGCTCTCCACCATTCGCCGCGCCAACCGCATCGCGGTGCTGGAAAGCGGACGGATTACCGCGATCGGCTGCCACGAGGAGCTGCTTATCTCGTCGCCCACCTACCAGAAGCTCTATCAACTGCAGTTTATCGACATGCCGGAAGCGCAGACGCCTGATCCACTGGCGCTGACCGCGGCGCCCGAGGTTTAGCCAGCATGCCCCTTTATTCGATGACCGGCTTTGCGCGCGTTCAGGTCCGCGTGAACGATCAGCTCAGCTACACGCTCAGCGTGAAGAGCGTGAACCACCGCTTTCTCGATCTGCAGTTCCGTCTGCCCTCGGGACTCGATGGGCTGGAGATGGAGTTGCGCAAAGCGCTGAAGGATGCGCTCATCCGCGGCCATGTGGAGCTGACGCTCGCAGTCGACCGCGGCGCGCAGCAGAAGGCGGGCTACAACCGCGAGCTGATTGCGAGTTATCTGGCCGCATTTCGCGAGGCGCAGAGCGACCACGGAGTGAAGGGCGAGCCCGACCTGAATGCGGCGCTACGCCTGCCCAGCGCGTTGCAGTCGGAGAGCAGGGGCGACGACGATCTGACCCTCATTGCCGCCAGCGTTCCCGAGCAGATTGGTTCGCTGCTGGATCAATTGAAGGCCATGCGCGCGCGCGAGGGCGAGGCGCTTGCAGCTATTCTGCACGGCACGCTGGACCGGCTGGCCGAAGCGACCGAGGGCGTGGCGGTGCTGCGGCCGGAGATAGAGCAGCGCTACCAGGAGCGGCTGACGCAGCGGCTGAGCGCGGCCACGGGACCGGAGTTCAACCAGCAGCGGCTGCTCGAAGAAGTGGCAGTGCTGGTGGAGCGCAGCGATGTCTCCGAAGAGCTTGCCCGCATGACTACGCACGTCGGCCACTTTCGCGAGCTGCTCGACTCCGGCGGCGAAGCGGGCAAGAAGCTCGACTTTCTGCTGCAGGAGATGAACCGCGAGGCCAACACGCTGCTCTCAAAGACAGGCGGCGTGAGCGGAAAGGGAACGCGCATTACCGAACTTGGACTGGCGATGAAAGCGGAGATCGAAAAGGCGCGCGAGCAGATACAGAATGTGGAATGATTGCGCAGGGATCAGGGATCAGGGAACAGGGAACAGGGAACAGGGACTGAGAGATCGGACAGTGCCTGATGGATGGGCGAGTCGAAGGTTTTGTATCAGGGCACGGCTTCAGCCGTGCCGAAGACGTCGCAAAAATGGGAGCGGGCTTTAGCCCCTGCGTGGATCATGTTGGAATTGGCAGGATCGATACTGAAACGAAAAGGATGCTTGAACATTGGCGGGAATTCTCTTCATCATCTCGGCGCCTTCGGGCTCAGGTAAAAGCACGCTGGTAAGCGAGCTGCGCAAGCAGGTCATCGGCGTAGACTTCGCGGTTTCATGGACCACCCGCGCGCCGCGTGGATCGGAAGAAAGCGGGCGCGAGTACCACTTCACCACGCGCGAGGAGTTCGAGCGCATGGTGGAGGCGGGCATGTTTCTCGAGCATGCCGAGGTTTTCGGCAATCTATACGGCACGGCGCGCCACTCGCTGGACGAGGCGCGCGAGCAGGGTCACGACCTGCTGCTCGATATCGACGTGCAGGGAGGGGCGCAGGTGCGCGCCAAGATGCCGGAGGCGGTGAGTATCTTTGTGATGCCGCCCAACCCCAAGGTGCTGCGCACACGGCTGCGCAACCGCAGCCGCGCGGAAGGCGTGGTGAATGAGGCGGAACTCTACCGCCGGCTCTCTGAGGCCAGCAAAGAGATTGAGAATTATCGCCAATACGGGTATATTTTGGTCAACGACATCCTCGATCGGGCAGTAGCGCAGTTGGAGGCCATTGTGCTCTCCGAGCGCTTTTACAGGAACGGAGAGACCATCGCTTACCGTTCACGCAGGGTGTTGGAGGTCGCCGCAGCCTGCCTGCAGCAGAACTCGCAGGAGCGGCTTAAACCTGTGCTGGAGGCCTTCGGCATCGACGGCGATTCCGGCCAGCAGCAATTACCTTTTGGAGATGACCCCGATGACGATTGAGACCGGCTTCGACTCAAATTACCGGAAGGTTTTGGTCGCGGCGCGCCGCGCTCGCCAGATTCAGGGCGGTTCCCACGCCCTGGTCCCCAGTCAATCCACCAAAGCATGCCGCATTGCCCAGGAAGAGATAGAAGCGGGCAAGATAGCTTATGTAAAGGCAGACGTGGCGGTGACCAAGCCGCTCGTAGAAGGCCCGGCCATCCCCATCCTGCTCAGCTAGGAATTGTTTTCCTTCCTTGACGCTCGCACCTGCGGGCGCAGGAATCGTGTGGTCCATCCGCACCCCGCTCGGCGCGTTGCCTCAAAATGTGCTGCTCGGAAGCCGCAGCTTTCCATTCTTTTGTGAGGCCGGTGCCGCCCCCTGCATCGTTCCGCCGGCTGCAAGCTTTCAACTCTCGTCTGTTCTACAATCGAGTCATGCGTGTCACGGTGGCTGTCTCCGGCGGAATTGCGGCGTACAAGGCGGCGGAGCTGGTCCGCGCGCTGCAGCGGCAGTCAGTTGAAGTGCACGTGGTGATGACGGCTGCGGCGCAGCGGTTCGTGCAGCCGCTTACCTTTGCCGCGCTCACCGGACATCGCGTGATCACCAGCCTCTGGGATGAGCCCGGAGGTTCGGAAGCATCCGCCGAGCAGAACGGCATCGATCACATTGCCGAGGCGCAGTGGACCGATGCGCTGGTCGTCGCGCCGGCTACGGCCAATATCCTGGCCAAATTTGCGCACGGCATTGCGGACGATTTTCTCTCCACCTTGTACCTGGCCACCACGGCGCCGGTGCTGGTGGCGCCGGCCATGAATGTGAACATGTGGAACCATCCGGCGACGCAGGCAAATCTCGAAACCCTGCGCCAGCGCGGCGTGCGGGTCATCGATCCGGAGAGCGGCGACCTGGCCTGCGGCATGGTGGGCGCGGGCCGCATGGCGGAGCCGGAGGCGATTGCCGCCGTGGTTCTTTCGGCGCTCAACCGGCGGCACGACCTGGCGGGCGAGGTGGTTCTGGTAACGGCGGGCGGAACGCGCGAGGCGGTCGACCCGGTGCGCTTCGTGGGCAACCGCTCGAGCGGCAAGATGGGCTATGCGCTGGCTGAGGCGGCTGAGAGCCGCGGCGCGCGCGTGATTCTGGTGAGCGGGCCCACGGCGCTGCATCCGCCGGCACGCTGCGAGCTGGTGAAGATCACCACGGCCGGAGAGATGCGCAGCGCGGTGCTGGAGCGCATGAACGACGCCACGCTGGTGGTGAAGGCTGCGGCTGTCGCCGACTATCGCCCTCTCGCCGTCTCCGAGCAAAAGCTGAAGCGCAGCGGGCCGCTCACGCTCGAGCTCGCGCCGACGGAAGATATTCTGGCCGAGGTGGTGCGGCGCAGACGCCCCGGACAACTCATCGTGGGCTTTGCGGCGGAGACGCAGAACCCGATGGAGAACGGCCGCGCCAAGCTGCTCAAGAAGGGCGCTGACGCGATTGTGGTAAACGATGTTACCCGCGAGGGCGTGGGCATTGACGCCGACACCAACGCCGCGACCTTCCTTACGCCGACAAAAGCCGTCGAACTGCCGCAGATGCCCAAGCGCGAGCTGGCGGACCGCATCCTGGACGAGATTCTTACGCTGCGGCGTCCACAGCACGTGATGCTGGAGCTCGGCGGGCGTGAGAGCGCGCCTGCGCGCGAAACGGAATTGAGGCAGGAGCCTGTGCTCGAAGAAGAAGTTATCGTTGCCGCCTCCGCGCGCCGCCAACTCATTGTGGAGTAAGCCGTGACCCGCCCGCTCGATGCTGCACTGCGCGATGCCCTGGTGGAGCGTATGCGCTTCTATCGCGACCTGGGGCTGACGGAGTTTTATCGCCGGCCGGTGGAAGAGGCAGGTGCTGCACTGGCTTTGTCTGCAGAGCCCGCCTCGGTAACAAGCGAGGCCGTCTTTGAGTCAGCACAGAATCCGGGCGCCCCATCTTCGACGATTCGCGTCTTTGGCGAATCGGCTAAGGTGGGAGAACACGAATCCGCATCAGCCGAAGCCCCGCCGCAACCCAACTTCTTTGGAGAGGAACCCGCCATTCCTGCACGCAGATCGTTCCCCGCGCCGCCGCCGGCGCTTAATATTGTGCCGCCGGCTGAGCGCGCCGCGGCGTTGCAGCTTATCCGCGAAGACCTTGGCGAATGCATCCGCTGCGCGCTGCACAAGGGCCGCAACAAGATCGTCTTTGCCGACGGCTCGCCCACCGCGCGGCTGATGTTTGTTGGCGAAGGGCCGGGCGCCGACGAGGACGCGCAGGGGCTGCCGTTTGTGGGCCGCGCCGGGCAACTGCTCAACAACATGATCACGGCGATGGGACTCAAGCGCGAAGAGGTCTACATCGCCAACGTGGTAAAGTGTCGTCCGCCGGGCAACCGCACGCCCGAGCCCGATGAAGCCAACACCTGCTCGCCGTTTCTCTTCCGGCAAATTGATGTGGTGCGGCCGCAGGTGCTGGTGGCGCTGGGCGCAACGGCAGCTACCTATCTGCTGGGCCAGCGGCAGCCGCTGGCCGGGCTGCGCGGGCGTGTGCACGTGGTGCGCGGATGCCAGCTCATCGTGACCTATCACCCCGCGTATCTGCTGCGCGACCCGCGCCAGAAGAAGGAAGCCTGGGCCGACCTGCAGATTGCCATGCGGGAGCTGGGGTTGAGGCCGCCGGCGAAGGGGTAAAGCCTATTGGGGTTGGTTGAGGTTCGTGCTTTCCCACCTTAGCCGATTCGCGAAGAGCGCGAATCGCCGAAGGTGGGGCACCCGGCATTGTGCTGTGCTCCACAATTTCACGGAAACTGTGAGACTGTGAGGATTGCTCTCCTAAACGATTGATCCCATTCAATCAATCTCGCTTCACAGTTTCACAGTCCATCTTTATTTTTCGCGTGGCGGAGGCGGCGGAGACGCGGCGAGATGGTCGGCGAGCGCCTGTGCCAGCGTGGCAACGCCGGTCGGGCGCGGCTCTTTGATTCTGCGCGCCGTTGCGATGGCTCCCTTTTGGGCGATGGGCAGGCGGGGCAGGCGCTCGATGCAGTACTGCACGACTGCGGAGACGGAGGTATTGTGCTCTGCAGCCCAGACGCGGGCCTTGCGATAGGCGGATTCGCTGACGGTTACTGTGATGTTGGGCATGGTGGGTGCGGACACACTGGTCCTGATTCGATTGTGGGAGATTTGAGGGTAATTTTATGCAAGGTGGGCGAGAAGGGGTTGCGCTTTCCCAGGTCTTCCGCCGCGTCGGAGCCATAGGGGATTGCGGGACCCGATGGCTGTCAGAATCTTTTATGAAAGACTGCGGAGGGTGAAGTGTTGAGACTCCCACATCTCAAAAGCGAGATGTGGGCCACCCGCCTTCGGGAGGAGTTGATTATGGCCATCCTCAATTCGATATGTTCAACTTGTTCTGGCAAAGCATCCAGAGCGGTGATAAAGCGACTGTAACGGCAACAGCGACGAACTGCGTAACCGGAAACGATGGACAACAACACTGCGACACGCAGTGATCTTCGAGGTGGAACGATGGCGAGGAAAGTTCTTCTGCGTGTTGGGTGCGGAGTTCTTCTTGTTCTCTTCGCACTGTGGTATCACCGCGCGGCCAACTACGATTACAGTGCAGTATCTGGCACCTATACCTTCAATCGGGATAGCGAGAAATGCATACTTCGTCTGAGACCGAATCAGACGTTTTCTGAGGAACTGAATCGCGGAGGAGTAGTGCAGACAGCGGAGGGACGATGGCGTCGCTACGGTGAAGCCCATGTGTCTTTTTCGAGCGAGTTCCTGACAGTGTCTGGACAGAAAGTGGATGCTGCTGGCGGAGCTGATGGGCAGTTCGATAAGAAGTTGGGGCTTCTCCCGTACCTTACGTTGGCTCCGCTTCCTGATGGCCCGACCTTCCACAAGAAATGGTTCCGCTGACCTCAACAGGCCATCTCCAGGCGTCCTTGCCGCGTTTACATCCGTAAGCGGCAGTGGCACGATCCGCTGAAGAACAACGCTGCCTTCGGCATCGGGAGGATAGGGACACGTCTCCCCCAGTCGGGAGCTGTGGAGTAACTTCGGCGGGTGGCCCATGTCTCGCTTCTGAGACATGGGATGTAAGATGCTAGCATGCCGAAGGGGCTTGTTCGTTATCAGCAATGCGGCTGTTTCCACGTCATTACTCTTGGCTGCTATCACCGCTTGCGGCATCTTGGCACAGCGGCGGCGCGCGAACTCTTCGAGCGTTCGCTTGAAACTGTGCGGGCTCGCTACGACTTTGTTGTCAGCGGATACGTGGTCATGCCGGATCACGTACACCTGCTGGTGAGCGAGCCGAAGAGGGCGCTGCTCTCCAAGGCGATTCAAGCCTTGAAACTCTCGTGGCCGTGCAGAGCAGGGAACGGCCTTGCTGGCAGGCGCGCTACTACGATTTCAATGTGCATAACGAAGAGAAGCGCGTAGAGAAGCTTCGCTACATGCACCGCAACCCGGTCAAGAGTGGGCTTGTCGAGAAGCCGGAAGACTGGGCGTGGTCGAGCTTTCGGCACTACGCGCTCGGTGCAATCGGCACTGTGGAGATTGAGTCGTTCTGGACTGCGGCGCGGCGAGATGAGGGTCGAACCCAGGTCTCAAAGGCGAGACCTGGGCCACCCGAGCATTTGAAGTAGATCGAGATGTAGCAGGGCCACCGCCGTAGATGTTATTTATCGCGCCACAACGCCACGCCGCCTAGCAGGCCGGCTTCGTTGGAGACGATTTCTACATTTTTCGGCGGGAGGAAGTCGATCTTCTTGGCGTTGCCGCCGCCTAGATACAGGTGATCCCAGTTGAAGAGCTTTTCAGTCTGGGCGATGGCTTCCTGAAGGAGCTTGTTCCAGTCCTTCTTGCCGTGCTTGTCTAGGCCGCGCTTGCCCAGGTAGTCCTCGTAGGTCTTTTTCTTCCAGGGGTGGTGGCCGAGCTCGAGGCCGGGGCAGAGCTTGCCGTCAGTGAAAAGCGCGGAGCCCATGCCGGTGCCGAGAGTGAGAATGAGCTCAACGCCGTCGCCCTTGACCGCGCCATAGCCCTGCACGGAGGCGTCATTGGCCACGCGGGTGGGCTTCTTCCAGATTTTTTCCAGCTCTTCCTGAAGGTGGAAGTTCATCCACTCGGGATTCAGGTTGACGGCGGTAAATGTGATGCCTTTTTTTGTCACGCCGGGGAAGCCGACCGAGACGCGGTCGAATTTGGCGAGCGGCTTGACGAGCCCTTCGAGCGCGGCGAGAACGGCTTTGGGAGTGGGTACGGCCGGGGTCTCAATGCGCTGGCGGTCTGAGAGTGGCTTGCCGGCGGTGTCGAGGAGCATGGCCTTCAGTCCCGTGCCGCCGATGTCGATGGCGAGGGTGACCGGGGACTTGGCGGTGGAAGCGGCGAGAGAGGTGGAGGCGTTGGCAGTCATCGCAGAGAATTGTAAACGCGCAGCGTGGGCGGATGCACGGGTCTTGAGCGCCAATGGATGCGAGAAAGAGTTTCGTGCTGCCCCTGCGGGGCGCGACGGTCATGGTTGGCGGGATTTCGCGGAGTTGCGTTTGCCGCGGCAGGCCGCGGCAAACTTCACTCTGGGCTATTCTCGTTTCCTCCCTCCGGGAGGTTGCGCGCGGAGTAAGTGGTCCCGCGCAGAGTGGATGAGGCTTGGATTCGAGATTGCAGCGGGAATTGCGGAGAGTGGCGCCGCCGTAGCCGCGGTGGTTCAAGGCGGGATCGCCGCGCACATTACACTGATTCTTACCCCATGCCTGCTTGCTGTGAAGTCGCGCTGCCGGTTCCGCTGGACCGCACCTTTACTTACGCGGTGCGCGATGGGCAGTCTCCGCTGCGCGGCGCGCGGGTGATTGCGCCCTTCCGCAACGAGAAGCTGATCGGGGTGGTGACCGCAGTGGATGTGGAGCAGCCGGCGGACTTCGAGCTGCGCTATATCGAGGCGGTGCTGGACGAGGAGCCGCTGCTCGGCGAGCAGTTGCTGGCGCTGGCGGAGTGGACGGCGCAGTATTACCTGGCGCCGCTGGGCGAGGTGCTGCGCGCGATGTTGCCGCTGATGGCCGAGGTGCGGCGCACGGTCTATTACCGGATTACGGACCTGGGGCGCGATGTGCTGGCCAAGGCCGTGGACGGAGACAATGGACCGGGGTCCGTGCTTTCCCACCCTTTTCACGAAGAGCGTGAAAAGGATGGGGCACCCCAATTTGTTTCCAGGCCTGTTGCTGGCGCGGGCAGTAAGAAGAATCTCTCGCGCGAGAAGATGGATGCGGAGCACCGGGTTTTGACGCGGCTGGCTGCGGGTGAGCCGGTGAAGGTCTCAACGCTGCGTACGGCGACGGGCGTTGCGTTGCCGGTGCTCGCTGGATTAGTGCGCAAGAAGTGGATCGCGCGCGAGACGGCGGCTGCGGAGCGCGACGCGCAGCGCATGGAGCGGTTCGCGGTGCTGGTGCCAGAGATGAGGCTGCCGGCACTCACCGAGAAGCAGCAGGCGATTCTGGCGGAGCTGGCTGCGGGTGGCGGCGAGGCTCCGCTGGCCGAGCTGCGGCGGCGCGATCTGCCTTCGTCCACGCTGCAGACGCTGGTGCGGCGCGGGCTGGTGCGCATCGACGAGCGGCCGATGGCGTTTCATCTGGGCGGACTGACGCCGGCGGCTGCGCCGTTCGATCTGAATGTGGCACAAGCCGCGGCGCTGGGCACGATTACGGATTCGCTGGAAGGGTTTCATCCGTTTCTGCTGCATGGGGTGACGGGCTCGGGCAAGACGGCGGTGTATCTGGCGGCCATGCGCGCGGCGCTGGAGCGCGGGCTGTCTTCGATTCTGCTGGTGCCGGAGATCGGGCTCACGCCGCAGACGGCGGGGCTGCTGGATCGGGCCTTCGGGCGACGCGTGGCGCTGCTCCACTCCGGGCTCACGCCGGAGGAGCGCAGCGAGCAGTGGCGGCGCATCCGCTCAGGCGATGCGCCGATTGTGGTGGGCACGCGCTCGGCGATCTTTGCGCCGGCGCCGAAGCTGGGGCTGATTCTGGTGGACGAGGAGCACGACCAGAGCTACAAGCAGGAAGAGATGCCGCGCTATAACGCGCGCGATGTGGCGGTGATGCGCGCCAAACTGGCTGGCGCGGTGGTGGTGCTGGGGTCGGCTACGCCTTCGCTCGAGAGCTGGCAGAACTCGGTGAAAGGGAAGTATGTGCGCATCGAGCTGAGCGACCGGGTGATGAACCGGCCGCTGCCCGAGGTTGAACTCGTGGACATGCGGCGGGAGTTTCAGGAGACCGGACAGGAGCAGCTCTTTTCGCGGTCGCTGGTGGAGCAGACCAAGAACGCGCTCGAACGTGGCGAGCAGGCGCTGATTCTGCTCAATCGGCGCGGCTACTCGTTTGCCGTGATCTGCCGCGCGTGCGGAGAAAAGCTGGAGTGCCAGAACTGCGCGATTGCGCTCACGCATCACAAGCCGGCGGGTGACGATGCGGGAGTTGCACGTGAAGGGCAACGGCTGGAGTGCCATTACTGCGGCTTCCGGCGCACGGTTCCGGCGCGCTGCCCCAAGTGCGACAGCGAGCATTTGTATTACCTGGGCGCGGGCTCACAGCAAGGGGAAGAACGGCTGGCAGAGATCTTTCCTGGTGCGCGCATCGGGCGCATGGACCGCGATACGGTGCGCGGACGGCACGATCTGGAACGGCTGCTGGCGCGGCTTCACTCGGGCGAGATCAATCTGCTGGTGGGCACGCAGATGATCGCCAAGGGCCACGATATTCACGGCATTACGCTGGTGGGCGTGGTGGGCTGCGATCACGCGCTCTCCATGCCGGATTTTCGCGCGGCGGAGCGGGTGTTTCAGTTGATCGCGCAGGTTTCGGGGCGCGCGGGGCGCGGCGAGCTGGCCGGGCGCGTGGTGGTGCAGACGTATTATCCCGACCACTACGCGGTTCTGGCTGCGACCAAGCACGACTACGCGTCCTTTGCGGAGCGGGAGCTGAAGTACCGGCGCTGGATGCACTATCCGCCGTTTGGCGCGCTGGCCAATGTGCTGGTGCAGTCGGCCAAGCTGGAAGAGGCGGCGGGGTGGTCGGCTGAGCTGGGCAAGTGGTTCCAGAAGAGTGCGCCGGAGGGGATACGCGTGCTTGGTCCGTGTACCGCGCCGATTGCGCGGATCAAGGGCGTGTACAGGTTCCACCTGATTCTGAAAGCCGGCTCGCGCAAGGCGCTGAACACGGCGCTGCGCGGGATGCTGGCGCATGCGGAGACAGCGGGAGTACCGCGGCGGAATCTGGTTGTCGATGTGGATGCGCTGCGGCTGATGTGACCACCTGCGGTGGGGCAGACGCTCGCTATTTACGCGCATGAATGCTGTGCACCCTGCCCGAAAGTGTCACAGTTGACAAGTGAGTAGTGACGCGCCACACTATACAGATGATCAAGAGCTTCCGGCATGGTGGCATCGAAAAATTCTTCGCCACTGGAAGCAAAGCTGGAATCCAGCCTTCCCATGCGGCCAAACTGTCGGTCCAACTATTTCAGCTGAACCGCGCCAGAACCGCAAGCGACATGAATGCTCCAGGGTGGGGATTGCACCCTTTGCGCGGCGATCTCAAAGGGCATTGGACGGTCAAAGTGAATGGCAATTGGCGTTTGACATTTACCTTCGAGGGCGAGAATGCAATTCTCGTCGACTATCAGGATTACCACTAGGAGAAACGATATGCGCATGTACAATCCGCCACACCCCGGCAAAGTGCTACGGGAGTTTCTTGGCGACGTGGACGTAACAACTGCCGCTAGGCATTTGAAGGTTTCCCGCGCAACGCTTTCCCGCATCCTCAATGGCAAGGCCGGTATCTCGGCCGATATGTCGCTGCGCCTTTCCGCGGCATTTGGCACCCATGCCGCCATCTGGTATGAGTTGCAAACCGACTTCGATATGTGGAAAGCATCCCAAAAGAAACAGCCGAAGATCGAGCCGTTCAATCGGGCTGCTTAGAAATGAAGACTGGCGTGCGGACCTGAAACCCACCCTTCGTCTGCCGTGGCAGACGAAGGG
>JBAUCP010000211.1:0-6238 GCA_049677625.1 Occallatibacter sp.
GTTGAACTCGCCGATCCGGAAGACTGGCGTAACACCGGCGTCCTGCGCGGACGCAGGGCAAAGAGGAAGCACGGCGCAGGCCAGGGTGAACAGCGCACCGAGCCGGCGGATCATTGCACTCGCGCGCGGCAGGCCAATTTTGGTTAACGTCGCAGTCATGGGTAGACTTCCTTTATCAATGCTTCATGCGCTTTCACGCAGCCTGCGTGAGCCCATCGAATTGTAACGCTCGCTGTTCAAGCTGGAAAGATTGGCCGCACCGGCTACAATGTCGCAAAGCTCTCTTCATCGTGGAGGTCCCCATGCGGCCATCCTTCTCGCTTGGCATTGAAGAGGAATACCAGACCGTCGATCCCGTTACCCGCGATCTGCGCTCGCACATCCAGACCGAGATGCTTGCCGTGGGCAAGCTGCGGTTGCAGGAGCGGGTGAAGGCGGAGATGCATACTTCCGTGGTTGAGGTGGGAACGCGCGTTTGCCGCAACATCGACGAGGCGCGCGAAGACATCTACGACCTGCGCCGCGAGATGATCAAGCTGGCCGCGGAGCACGGTCTGGAGCTCGTCGCCGGCGCTACGCATCCCTTTGCCGACTGGCGCACGCAGGATATCTATCCCGACCCGCGCTATCACCAGGTGGTGAAAGATTTGCAACTTGTGGCGCGCGCCAACCTCATCTTCGGCCTGCACGTGCATGTGGGCATCGAAGACCGCGAGGCGGCCATCCGCATCATGAACTCGATGCGCTACTTTCTGCCGCACATCATGGCGCTGGCCACCAATTCACCCTTCTGGCTGGGGCTGAACACCGGCTACAAGGGCTACCGCGCCAAGGTCTTCGAGAACTTTCCGCGCACCGGCATTCCCGATGCGTTCTCGAGCTACTCGGAGTTTGAGAACTACGTGAACCTGCTGGTGCGCACCAACTGCATCGACAACGCGAAAAAGATCTGGTGGGACATCCGGCCGCATCCGTTCTTTAACACCGTCGAAGTGCGTGCCTGCGACATTCCGCTGCGCGCCGAGGAGACGGTGGCCATCGCCGCGCTGATCCAGGCCACGGCGGCGTATCTCTACAAGCTGCACGCGGCCAACCAGGATTTTCGCCAGTACGCGCGCCCGCTGCTGATGGAAAACAAATTCCGCGCCGTGCGCTATGGACTCGACGGCATGCTGATCGACTTCGGCAAGCAGCAGGAGGTTCCGCTGCGCGACCTGATCGAGGAGCTTTTGGCGCTGGTCGATCCGGTGGTGGACGAGCTGGGCAGCCGCGAGGCCATCGAAGGCGTGCGCACGATTCTGAAGACCGGCACCGGCGCCGACCGGCAGCTCAACGTGTTTGAAGAAAGCAAGGGTGATTTGAAGGCTGTGGTGGATTACATGGCGAAGGAGACGAAGGCGGGGTTGTAGCTTTCAATTTGCAATCACAGCTGAATTTCAACACTCCTGTCCAGACTTGTCATGGTGAACCGAGCCGAGATATCCACGCTTCGGATCGCGCTGATCCGGATATTAGGAGGAAGGAATCGGCGCGTAGCAACCTCTGTATAATTGCGGGCGGGGAGGGGACATGGCACATTTTGGCGTAGGGGTCGTCCCGCCGATGCCGCCGGGACAGACTGACATCCATGCGTGGACCACTGCCGCGCAGAATGGCTGGATCGTCGACCCGAACCTGCCCCTGACGCAGGTGCATTACCTGGATCCGATCGCGATGACGCCGCCGTGTGATCCCACGACATCGCACCTGTTTACGCGGCGGATGCTGGCCTATCCACTGACCATCAACGGGCCGCCCGGAAGCGAGCCGGACGGCAAGGCGACTTGGTGGGCCAAGTATCTGAATGTGAATACGTTGGGACACGCGAAGCGGGCTTGGGTGCAGGGGCACCTGCTCAACCACCACATTCACGGGCCTGGAATACCGGTGAACCTGGTGCCGATCACGGACCAGCTCAACCGGATCATGGAACGGTGGGCCGAAAAAATCATCAAGGACGAGATCCTGAAAAAGGGCCACATTCTCAAGTACCAGGTGACGGTGAACTGGCTGGGCGGCGCACTGTCAGGGCACGGCTCGGACTGGCTAAGCAATGCGTCGAGGCATCCGGCGGGAATGCATCAGGCCTTCGACAACCTGAAGACAGGCGAGTGCCTTGCGCCGACCTCGGTGGAATGGGAGGCATGTACGCTCCAGTGGAACGTGAACAAGTGGGACGAGACTCACCCGATCACTTTCTCCGGATATGAAGGGATTGAGAACGGAGTCTTCTATAACAACTGGAACTGAGCCGGCGCGGGGCGGCAGAGGAGCGGCCAGGGCACACGCCATAAGTCCTTGTCTATCTTGAGGCCGCTCCCGGAGCAGCGCGCCGGGTGTTCTGTTTCGGTTTGCACAAGCGATTACCTTCCGCGAACATGCAGTACGGGCGGCATTTCCTCATTTCATTCCCATGAAATTTCGGTTAGCCTCACTTCAGAGACTCCGCGCATGCGGCAACTCCGGAGAGGACCTTTTTCTCACGAATGACTGAAACCGCCGCGCATCTGCTGTCGATCGACTATCCCACTGAGTTTGTTCAGGGCGCGCATTCGGCGGTCTTCACCTGCCTGCGCATCAATCCGGCTGAAAAAGTCACGCTGATTACCGATCGCGTTACGAAGCCCATTGCTGCGGCGCTGGCCGCGCAGTTGGCTGAGCTCGGCTGCGCGTGGAATGCGTTTTTGCTCGAAGATCTGGCGCCGCGTCCGCTGGGCGATATGCCGGCAGCGGTGCTGGCCGATATGGAGACATCGCAGGTGTCGATCTTCGCCGTCGAGGTGCAGGCCAACGAGCTGCGCTCGCGGATGCAGATGACGGACGTAGTGAATCGCCGCCACATGCGCCACGCGCACATGGTCAACATTACGCCGGAGATCATGTGCCAGGGCATGCGTGCGGACTTCGATCTGGTCGACCGCCTCTCGCAGAAGGTGCTGGAGCGGGTGCGCAAGGCCACACGTATTCGCGCGACGACGGCGGCAGGGACCGACATCACCGCGGAGATGAACCCCGATTACAAGTGGTTCAAGACTTCCGGCATTATCTCGCCGGAGAAGTGGGGCAATCTGCCGGGCGGCGAGTGTTTCACTTCGCCGGGCGAGGTGAACGGCAGGTTCGTGGTAGACGGCGTTGTGGGCGACTGGCTCTGCGCGCGTTATGGGCTGCTCCAGGGCGCGCCGCTGACCATCGAGATTGCGGGCAACCGCATAGTGAGCTGCGCGAGCACTAACAAGCAGCTCGAAGCCGACTTCTGGGCCTATACGCACACGGATGAAAACTCCGACCGGGTGGGCGAGTTTGCCATTGGCACCAATCTTGGCGTGGAGCGGGTGATCGGCAATATTCTGCAGGATGAGAAATTTCCGGGCATCCATATCGCCTTCGGCAATCCCTACGGCGAGCACACGGGCGCGCCGTGGCGCTCGGGCACGCACATCGATGTGGTAGGGCTGGGCTTCAATATCTGGCTCGAATCGGAGGCCGGTGAAGAGCAGATCATGCGCGAAGGGCGATTCCTGATTGCGGCATGAGCCGACCCCGAATTCTGAAGCCAGGTCCCGCCGATTTCATCTAAGCTGGGTGTATGAGCACAGCACCTTCCGTGACACTGCGCACACTCGGCAACTCTGACATGCAACTGACGCCCATCGGCTTTGGCGCCTGGGCCATCGGCGGCGGCGACTGGACCTATTCCTGGGGACCCCAGGATGACAACGACTCCGTTGCCGCAATCCGTCGCGCGCTCGATCTGGGCGTCAACTGGATCGATACGGCGGCCGTTTACGGCCTGGGCCACTCGGAAGAGGTGGTGGCGCGCGCCTTGAAGGGATCGAGCCATAGACCCTACCTGTTCACCAAATGCTCGCTGCGGTGGCGCGAGGACCGGACCATCTACAACTCGCTCAACGCGGCGTCGGTGGCGGAAGAACTCGATGCCTCGCTGCGGCGGCTTGGGGTTGACGTTATCGATCTCTACCAGGTGCACTGGCCGAATCCGGAGGGCGAGGTCGAAGAAGGCTGGGAAACGCTGGAGCGGCTCCGCGAGCAGGGGAAGATCCGCTGGATCGGCGTCTCGAATTTCAATGCCGAGCAGATGAAGCGGGTGCAGAAGATCGCGCCCATCACCAGCCTGCAGCCGCCCTACTCCATGCTGCGCAGGGCCATTGAAGCCGAGATACTGCCCTTTGCACAGGCCAATTCTATCGGCGTCATCAACTACTCGCCGATGCTCTCCGGTCTGCTTGCCGGCAAGATGAGCGTCGAGCGCATCGCAAAGCTGCCGGCCGACGACTGGCGGCGGAAGAATGTGGAGTTCAACGAGCCGCGGCTGAGCCGCAACCTGCGCCTGGTGGAGCTGCTGCGCGAGATTGGCAGCGGCTATGGCGTGACGCCCGGCGTTGTGGCCGTGGCCTGGACGCTGCACCATCCGGGCATCACGGCGGCAATTGTGGGCGGCCGCAGCGCCCGGCAGGTTGAGGAGACGGCTGCCGCGCTTGAATTCAGGCTAAGCGAAGAAGAGTTCGCCAGGATCAACGAGTTTCTTGCCGCCAATCCGGTCTAAGCCGAATACAGCCTGCGGCGTTTTCACAATTACTGCGAACTTTCTGGCATCGCGCAGGGTGGCGTTTTCTTGAGGAAAACGCCACTTAGCCGCAGTTGCTTCGGTCTACACCAATTGTGAAAACGCTATAGGGCGCCTTGCACACAGGAAAAATTCAACGCCAAAAGAAGAAACCCTGGCTTCAAAGCCAGGGTCTCTTTGTTCTGAGGCAGGGAACTCGGTTACATTGCGGCTACAAAGTTGGGTACCATCACGGCTGCATGATCCTGCAGAAGCTGCGTCATGCGGGCGGCCATGCCGGTGTACATTGAAGCGGCTCGGAAGGCATTGATGCGCACGCCCTCGCTGGCCTGAGTAAAGGCGTACTGCGCCAGCGCCATCATCACGCATACGCGAATCTGCATGGCGTCGCTGTGCAGCGTCTCCACCAGCAGGCGATCGACGCCTTCGCAGTGCGTGGCGGCGTAGTTCGCCATTTCCAGCAAAACCTGGGCGTTCTGGTACATCACCCAAAGGCCCTTCGGACCTTCCATACGCTTCCATGCGTCATCCGGAGTCGCGCTCAAACCTTCTTTCCACAGGAAGTGATCGCTCAGTTCACGTGCGCTCCAGTCAGGGCGCAGGCGAGCCAGCAGCGTCTCCCATGTCTGAGAATTCCGGCGGCGCACACTCATGCGCCAGCGAGCAAGATAAAAGGCAACGGCAGCAATTGCAGCGATTTGTAACAGTGGCAACATCATTGGAGATCCTTCTTATACTTGCAAAGGTGACCAAAAACCAGTCTCCGAACCCTGGATAGCATTTCGGTTACCTATTACTATAACCAGAAATCAATCGATTTGACCACAAAAATTCCGGCCTTCCCATATCTTTTGTGCCATAACCGGGCACTCAACAGGGCTATGAACGAAAGTAACGTGGCGGTGCCCGGCCCTGGCTTTGCGCCTTCTCATGGCTGCCTCCGCTTGCTGTTTTCGTCTACGCGCGAGTCGGAAAGGGCGATGCGGGTGTGGCGTGCGGCGCCGGCCACAGCCAGCAGCAGGCCCTGCATCTGCGGGCTGAATTCGCGCCGCTCGGCCTCTTCCTGCGCGAAACTTACCGTCCAGTAAAGCAGTGAGCAGATATAAGTTGCGACCAGAAGCTGATCGAGTTCGCGATAGTGCATCCCGAACCCCTGATGGGATTGAAGGATGGTGACAGTAAGCGCGGCCAAAGAGTAAAAGCCAAGGCCGGTCATTACCTGGAGTTCGCGGTCGCGCCAGCCGATGGAGAGCAACTGGCTGCAACTGGCAAGGAGCAGGAAGAGCACGATCCGAAGAACGGTATCAGTCTGCCTCAGGCGAAGGAGGAGGTGCCACGCGAGCGGCACGTGGGCTAGAGCGGCCGAGTCAGCAAACTGCCAGATGATGACGCCAGCTCCGGCAATCAGGATTCCGAGGAACAGAACGGTATAGCGTGGGAGGGAAGCGCGGAAGGGGCGGAAGACCGACCACGCTACTTCGACAAGAACGCAGAACTGGAGCGCGAAGTCTACGATCTGGCCGCCGCAGTAAGCGTTGAAGTAGCTGGCGGGGAAGTAGTGGCTGACGATGTAGTTGCCGCCATCGCTCAGAAGTGTCCAGACGCTATAAACGC
>JBAUCP010000212.1:0-4937 GCA_049677625.1 Occallatibacter sp.
GGTTTGCAGCTTTCCCACGCCGCTTGCTTCTCTCCACAGCAGTTTTTCCGCCCGCCGCCGGCTCGTTCCTAGTCTTTCCATCGCATCTGAATAATTTCGATCGCATCTGAACAAAGCAGCGGCCTGCACTGGGTTTGCGGCTTTCTTGTCGCGGCAGAGCGCGCCGCTCTTCGCGTAACGCCCAAAAACGGCGCGGCGTGGGCTTGCCAACCGATCCACAGTTGCAGGTAACCTCTTCACGGGCTCATTTGCGCGGCGTGCGCGGTCGTCCATTTCATTCCGGAATTTCTTGACTCCAGGATTTTTGAGTCCCCGAATCGTAACAGCATCTGACGTTGTAAGGCAGGAGCATGGAACGCATGATTAAGCGAATTTCACTCGGTCTGACTGCGGCCGCGGCACTCTGCGCGGCCACCGGCATCAGCGCGTGTCACTCCGGCTCGGGCGCCGCGGCTGCATCTGGCGTTCCCGAGGCCCGGGTTGCGGCTGCGCAGAGCGGTGACATAGCGCGCGTGCTCACGCTGGCCGGCCAGTTCCAGCCCTACCAGGTGGTGGACGTGCACCCCAAGGTGAGCGGCTACATGAAGCGCATCAACGTGGACATTGGCGATATTGTGCACCAGGGCGAAACGCTGGCAGTGCTTGAAGTGCCGGAGCTGAAGGCGCAACTGGAGCAGACAGGCTTTGAGCTGAAGCAGAGCCAGGAAGAGATTACGCGCGCGCAGCACGAGATCAACGGCGCCGAGGCGATGCACGCGGCGCTGCACGCCGAGTCGGAACGGCTGCAGCAGGCTGCGGCCACGCGTCCGGGGCTGATTGCGCAACAGGAGCTGGACGACGCACAGTCGAAGGACCTTTCGTCGCAGGCGCAGGTGGACTCAGCAAAGGCGTCCATGGCCGCGGCGCAGCAGCACGCCGAGGCAGCGCGCGCAGACAACGAGCGCGTGCAGGCGCTTGAAAACTATACCAATGTGGTGGCGCCCATCTCCGGCGTGGTGATCTGGCGCTATGCCGATACCGGCGCGCTGATTCAGGGCGGTACGAATTCGAACGATCAAGACCTGCCCATCGTGCGCATCTCGCAGAGCGGACTGTTGCGGCTGCGCGTTCCGGTGCCGGAAGACGATGTCCGCTATGTGCACGAAGGCAGCGTGCTGCAGGTGCGCGTGGACGCCATCGGGCGGTCGTTCACCGGAAAGATCGTGCGCTTTACTCGCAACGTGAACTTTGAAACCCGCACCATGGAGACCGAAGTCGACGTGGACAACCAGAACCTGTCGATTGCGCCTGGCATGTACGCCAACACCATGCTGCAACTGGCAGCGGTAAAGAATGTTGTGACCATTCCGGTGGAGGCGCTGGTGCTGAACGCGCAGGGGCAGCAGACCGTTTACGCGCTCGACGGCGCGAACCACGTGCATATTCGCAGCGTGACCGTCGGTCTGGAAGGCTCGAAGCTGGCCCAGATCACAAGCGGGCTCAGCCCCGGTGACCGCGTGCTGCTGGGCGGGCAGGATAAGTATCAGGAGGACGAAGAGGTGAACCCGCTCATGACGTCCGCACCTGCGTCGGAGACTGTGCAGCAGACGGGCGGCACGATTGACCTGAAGGCTCAAGCTGGCGGAGGCGGCCAGTAATGCCGAAGTTTGCACTCAAATATCCCTACTTCATTCTCATGCTGTGCCTGGTGATCGCGCTCATCGGCGCGGTAGCCGTGGTTCGCATGCCCGTGGACCTTTTTCCCGATATCGACATGCCGGTAGTGGTGGTGGCCACGTTCTATAACGGAATGCCGCCGCAGCAGATCGAAGCCGACATCACCAACACCTTCGAGCGGTTCTTTACGCTGGCCGCGAATGTGGACCACAGCGAATCGCGCTCGCTGACCTGCGTAAGCCTGATCAAGATTTACTTCAAGCCCGGCACCGATCCCAACGCGGCGCTGAGCAACATTGCCAACCTGGCCATGGCCGACCTGCGCCGGTTGCCGCCGGGCACGCTGCCGCCGGTGGTGCTGGGCATGACGGCGTCAACGCAGCCGGTGTGCCTGGTGACGCTCAAAGGCGAGGGACTGAACGAGACGCGGCTCAAAGACCTGGCGCAGTTCGAGGTGCGCAACCAGATTTCGAATGTGCCGGGCGCGTCAGTGCCGCAGCCATACGGCGGAACCTATCGCCAGATTCAGATCTACGTGGACCCGCTGAAGCTGGAGGCGCGCAACCTGAGCCTGAACGATGTGGTGCAGGCCGTGGACGACTCCAACCTGATTCTGCCCGCGGGCGACGTGCGCATCGGCTCGAAGGATTTCAACATCTACGCCAACAGCCAGTTTCCTGACACGCAGTCGATGAACGATATGCCGCTCAAGTCAGTGGGCAACTCGTCTGTGCTGGTGGGCGACATTGGCAAGGCGGTGGACTCGGGCGCGCTGCAATACAACATCGTGCGCATCGACGGGCAGCGCTCGGTCTACGTGCCGATCTTCAAGCAGGGCGGCGGCAGCAACACCATTACCATCGTGGACGGAATCAAGGCGGCCATCAAGCACCTGGTGGATGTTCCGCCCGAGCTCAAGACCGCGGTGGTCTTCGATCAATCGGTGTTCGTCAAGCTGGCCATCGGCAATGTCTCGCGCGAGGCCACTATCGGGCTGGCGCTCACCGGCATCATGATTCTCATTTTTCTGGGCAGCCCGCGCGCTACGGTGGCCGTGCTGCTCGCGGTGCCGCTCTCGATGGTGGTGTGCCTGCTGGTTACCAATGCCATGGGCGGCTCCATCAATACCATGATTCTGGGCGGCCTGGCGCTGGTCTTCTCGCGGCTCATCGACAACGGCGTCATCGTGCTTGAAAACATCTTCCGCTTCATGGAAATGGGCACGCCGCCCGAGGAAGCTGCCGAAAAGGGCGGTGAGGAAGTGTCGCTTGCCGTGCTGGCCGCCACTTTCACCACCGCGATCGTCTTCTTCCCGGTCAGCTTTTTCAGCGGCGTGAGCAAATATATCTTCACGCCGCTGGCGCTGGGCGTCGTGCTCTCCATCTTCGCCTCCTACTTCTTCGCCATGACCGTGGTGCCGCTCTACTGCGCGAAGTTTGTCAGGCCGCACAATTCCATGGACGGGGGCGAGCATGCAAAGCTTTCGCACTTTGCCCGTTTCGAACACCAGTTCAACAACAAATTCCAGGCCATGCTGGTCCGGTATGAGTCGCTCGCCAGGCGCGCCATGGAGCGGCCCGGCCTCACCACCATCGCCATCAGCGCGGGCATGGCGATTGTGCTCGCGGTCACGCTTCCCTTCCTCGGCCGCGCCTATTTTCCGCGCACCGACCCTGGGCAGTTCGTGATCGACGTGCGCATGCCCAGCGGCACGCGGCTGGAAGTGAGCAACGACTACATTGCCAAAGTGGAAGACGTGATTCGCAGCGTGGTCAAGCCGAAGGATCTGGGCATGATCGTGTCGAACATCGGCGTCTATCCGGATCTCTCGGCCATTTACACCACCAACGCCTCCATGGACACGGCCTTTGTGCAGACCAGCCTGAATCAGGATCACAGCATCGGCAGCTACGAGTACATGCGCCGGGTGCAGGAAAAACTCTCCCGCGAGATGCCCGAGCTCTCCACTTACTTCCAAGCCGGCGGGCTGGTTGACTCGGTGATCAATCAGGGATTGCCGGCGCCGATCGACATCCAGATCAAGTCGCAGAATATGGAGCAGTCCTACAGCCTGGCGCAGCAGATCGCGGCCAAGGTGAGAGCAATGCCCGACGTGAGCAACGTCTACATTCCGCAGAGCATCGACTATCCGGGTCTGGAGCTGAACATCGACCGCGAGCGGGCCAGCCTGATCGGTCTTTCAGCCAAGGATGTAGTGGACAATGTGATCACCGCGCTCACCTCCGACGGCATGGTGGCGCCGAGCTACTGGATCGATCCGCACAGCGGCAACAACTACATGGTGACGGTGCAGTACGCCAACCAGTGGATCAACAACATGTCGATGGAGGACCTGAAAAACATTCCGCTGCGCGGCATAAGACCGGCAGGCTACAGCCCCATGCAGCAAGGCAGGCAGGCCGATCCCGACTCGCCGCAGATGCTTGAGGGTGGCCACGCATCGGGCTACGTTTCTCTGGGCGAGGTGGCAGACATTCAGCAGATCAACACGCCCACCGAGGTAGACCACTACCAGATCCGGCGCGTGATCGATGTTTACGTCGCGCCCAAGACTGAGGCGCTGCAGACCAGTGGAGCGCGCATCGAACGCACGGTGGCGCAGACTCCGCACGACCGCAACACAGTGATCGATGTGCGCGGCGCAGTGGTGAGCATGAACCAGGCCTTCCACGACTTCGGCATCGGGCTCATCATCGCCGTGCTGCTGGTTTATCTGATCCTGATGGCGCAGTTCCGCTCCTTCATCGATCCGTTCATCATCCTCATGGCCATTCCGCCGGGACTGGTGGGGGTGGTGCTGATCCTGCTGGTGACCGGAAGCACGCTCAACATCATGTCGCTGATGGGCGTGATCATGATGACCGGCATCGTGGTCTCGAACAGCATTCTGATCGTCGAGTTCGCGGGCATTCTTCACGGTGAAGGCCGGTCGCTGGTGGATGCCGTGGTTCATTCCTGCAAGATCCGGCTGCGGCCCATTCTGATGACTTCGCTGGCCACGCTGCTGGGCATGGTTCCCATGGCGCTGGGTCTCGAAGCGGGCAGCGAGCAGTATGCGCCGCTGGCGCGCGCCATCATCGGCGGCCTGGCGGTTTCCGTGGTGGTCACTGTGTTTCTGGTTCCCGCGGTCTACCTGGTCATACACGGCCGGCGCGAGCAACATGCTGCTGGTGCGGGGGGTGGTGAGTTATGAGTACGCAAATCGAGAGAAGAGCAGCATGGGCAGCGGTGAGCTCGGCTCTGCTGGCCGCGTTCGGCTG
>JBAUCP010000213.1:0-1972 GCA_049677625.1 Occallatibacter sp.
AAAGAATCAAGGACTACGACGGCAACGTGGTGGTCGATGTGAACCAGGCCATCGATGAAGACATCGCCTCCGCGATTCAAGGCGCGGGCGTGGAGCGGGTGAAGATCCGCTCCGTGCTCACCTGCGAGTCGCGCCGCGGCGTCTGCGCGCTGTGCTACGGCCGCAACCTCGGCTCAGGCCGCATGGTCGAGCTGGGCGAAACCTGCGGCGTCATTGCGGCGCAGTCTATCGGCGAGCCCGGAACGCAGCTCACCATGCGTACCTTCCACGTGGGCGGCACGGCCAGCCGCGTGCAGGACAAGTCGCGCCTCGACGCCAAGAACAACGGCTTCGTGCGCTTCATCAACCTGAATTACGTCGAGAGCAAGGACGGCTCGCTGGTGGCAATGAACCGTTCGGGTTCGCTTGCTATTGTGGACGAGCGCGGCCGTGAAAAGGAGCGCTACGTAGTTGTCTACGGCGCGCGCCTGCGCGTGAAAGACGGCGCCGCGGTCAAACTCGGCGAGCTGCTGGCCGAGTGGGATCCTTACACCTACGCCATTCTCACCGAGATCGGCGGCAACGTGCAGTTCAAGGACCTGCAGGAAGGCATCACGCTCAACGAGGAAGTGGACGAAGTCACCGGCCTCTCGCGTTGGGTGGTGGCCGACTCTCCCGATGAGAAGCGGCAGCCGGCCTTCGTGATCAAGAACGCGAAGACCCACAAGCGCTATCTGCTGCCACGCGGCGCTCACCTCATGATTCAGGAGGGCGACGAAGTGGGTCCTGGCGATGTGCTTGCGAAGATCCCCAAGGAGTCGACGCGTACCAAGGACATCACGGGCGGTCTGCCGCGCGTGGTTGAGCTCTTCGAAGCCCGCAAGCCGCGTGAGACGGCCATCATCTCGGAGATTGACGGTGTTGTCCGCTTCGGCGAAGTTTCGAAGGGTCAGCGCAAGATTTACGTCACTGCCGACAACGGCGACGAGAAGGAGTACTCGGTTCCCCGCGGCATTCACGTCAACGTGCAGGAAGGCGAACGTCTGCGCGCGGGCGACCCGCTGATGGACGGCCCCTTGAACCCGCACGACATTCTCGCCGTGCTGGGCGAAAAGGAGCTGCAGTCTTACCTGGTGAACGAAATCCAGGAGGTCTACCGTCTGCAGGGCGTGGCCATCTCGGACAAGCACATCGAAGTCATCGTCCGCCAGATGTTGCGCTGGGTGCGCATCGATGAAGTGGGAGACACGAACTTCCTGCTCGAGCAGCAGGTCGATCGCTTCCGCTTCCGCGAGGAGAACGAGCGCGTGCTCCAGGCAGGAGGCCGTCCGGCCATTGGCCGTCCGCTCCTGCTCGGCATCACCAAGGCCTCGCTCTCGACTGACAGCTTCATCTCCGCGGCCAGCTTCCAGGAGACCACGCGTGTGCTCACTGAAGCCAGCATCAACGGCGCAATCGACAACCTGCGCGGCCTCAAGGAGAACGTGATCGTCGGCCGGCTCATCCCGGCAGGCACGGGCCTCGAGTACTACCGCAACGTCCAGCTCTCACCGGAGCTGGAAGAAGCGGCGGCCCGCGTTCAGCAGGAGGTTACGGCAGAGATCGAAGCCGCCGAGCGCGAACTGGAGCTCATGCGCCAGGAAGGCGAAGCCGAAGAGATGGCGGCCGAATAGCAACAGTGGTCAGTTGTCAGTGATCAGTGAACAGAAAGGCCCGGCGCAAGCCGGGCCTTTCATTTGGGAACGGCAAGGGGAGTTTTGCTATCATGGGCCGAATCAATACGCTGACCCCCAGGGAATGAAACTATGCCTACAGAGATAACCCAGGAAACCTCCGAGAGCCGTCCAGTGCTTGTGAAACCTCCCGTCCTGATTGAGAGAACGCAGCCGGTAATTGAACGGCTCTCCGCGGCGCTTGGCGAGCCCGTGTTTACCTACTGGAATTCGACCAAAGGTTCCATTTGCCAGAACGACGTCGTGGGACTGTACGCGCT
>JBAUCP010000214.1:0-2335 GCA_049677625.1 Occallatibacter sp.
GCGGAGGCACGCATCGCCCACCAGCGCAGGATGGCACTCGACGATGACGCGTTCAAAGGCATGCACGCGCGTCGCAATCGCCGGATAATCCTCAGGAGGAATGGCGCGCGCATCGAAAAAACTTCCGCTGTTATAGAGCTTGATCTGGCGCGCCGCGGGCATGCGTTGCAATGCGTAATCGATCTGCTCGGGAATCGCGCCAATCGGCACGGTTTCAGTGAGCGCGTTACGCCACAGATCGCACATCACGCAATGCCATGGGCACTCGCGATTGGTGAGGAGCACGGTTGCAGCCGGAATTATGCCGCCGGCCGCGCTGCGCTCATGCTCGACGAAAAACGCGTACGGCCGCAACGGGTCGACAATATTCCGCTGCCCCCGGCGCGCAATAATCCAGCTATCGCGCTCCGCCGCGGCACTTGGATAAGAAGGCAGCAGCGGAAGCATCACAGGTAGAGCGAGAGAAACCGATTGCGGTATTCGGTTTCGCGGTAGGGCAAGCGCTGGCGCAGCGAGTCCTCAGAGAGCGCGCCGTGCTGAAAGCGCCGCTTTGTGAACACCGGCATCTGGAAGCCAGTGACCGCTGCTACGCCTCGCGATACCACTTCGCCCTTCAATTCGTAGAGGCGTTCAACATCGTAGTTCGTCAACTCGATGAATGGAATCGCTTCGGCGACCGCGATCGCGCCCGGCATGGTGTAGGGGCTGAATCCGGCAAAGCCGTAGCGCCGCGCCGTGGCATACGTTCGCACATAGGAGCGGCTCAATCCGCCGCTGTAAGTGAGCGAGTGCTTGATTTTTCCCACGCCCCAGCCCTCCTGGTAGAGCATGGGGTTGTTGATCACGCTGCGAATTGTCAGTTCCGGATTGGCCTCGATCGGATAGTCCTTCAGATTTTCGTCGCCGCCGTCTCCATCGATCAGGTAACGCCAGTCGGGATAGCGGGCGCGGATGCCCCTGGCCAGTGCAAGCGCCATGCTGGCCGATTCGATGTCCAGCGGCTTGTAATCCTCGACCACGCGTATCGTCTCGTTGGCGTCGAGAGCCGACGCATCGCCCTCAATTGGATCGAGGAAGAGCGACAGCCCGAGTTGCTCAAGGAACGACTGTGCCTGCTGCAGATCGGGGCCGTCTCCCATATCCAGCACAAATGCCTTCAGCCTGCCGGGATTCATGCCGAGCTTGCGCATCACGTGATACGTGGTCAGAAACACACTGCCGCTGTCGATGCCGCCGGAAAAACACGCGCCGATCGGAGCATCGTCCGGCAGCGCGCGCAGCCACTGCGCAATCTCTTCGGCCAATGCGGAGATGTATGCGCGTCCAATCGCATCCAGATCCGCTGGAAGCCGCTCCGTTCCCGGCGTAAAGAATCGCTCATAGACCGGATCGGGATCGGGACACCCGACAAGCTGCAGCTCCACCACGTAGTGCGCCGGCACCATGCGCGTATAGGTGGGGCGAAACTGATCTTGCAGCCCCTCGCGCTTGAGCCACTCATAGATCGAGTCAATGCGATCGGAGACGATCAACGCAGGACCCTCGCTGCGTTTGGCCAGAAAGTAGCGCAACGGCCGGTCCAGCGAGCGCGCCATCCTCACCGTCTTGCCACGCTTGGCGAGCAGCGCAAAGGAGCCATGGATTCGATTCACGGCCTCGGCCGGCCCCGCCAGCAGAAGCGCGCGCGCATCGTCGACGCTCATGTTGTAGAGGTGATTCGACTCCGGCTCAGTCAGGTCGACCACTCGCTCAAGATACTCGTCCACGGCTACCTCGAAAGTGTTTCTGCGGATGTGAGCTTGTCGATGCGCGGCCCGCATTCCATGCGGCCGGTCCATCGACAGTGCGATTGTACACGCTCTCGTGTTTCGGCTGCCCATCCATTCGGTTGGGGCGCAAGCGAGATCTCGAAATCTCGAAAAGAAGCGCACTTTCCACTATTTTGTACAGGCCGTGGATATTCGAAAGCTGGGCCCATTTCTTGGCGCCACAGGCTGGTCCCGTGCATTCACCGGATCTGCGGGAAGGGCATGTGCGGCGATTGCTCCCCATCGTCGAGCGCCTTGAGCCACGCGCGAACGCTCTCGCGAAGCGGCTCCACTCGAACGCCTGCGTACTCCGCTGGAAAGCGCCCCAGCCGGCGCAAGGCTCTGCGAAGCAGGGACGCGGCGCCTGCGGGGTTTCTGCGTTGAAGATGGTGAAATGCGGCCGTGATCTGGATCAGCGCCTGGAGAAACGTCTTTTCCGGCTCTGTACATTTGAGCCAGACACCCTCCCAGTGCTCATGCGCGAGGAAGAATTCTTCGTTCCGATAGCATCGCAGGCCTTCCGCCAG
>JBAUCP010000215.1:0-19961 GCA_049677625.1 Occallatibacter sp.
GAACGGGAGTGTATGCCAAGCACGCCTGTAGAGGAGCAGTCCGATAACGGCTGCCTCCATTGCCACGCCCGCGTATTCGAGCATGTCATTCAGGTTCACCAACACTCTCCCATTCCGCACGTTCAGGCCGGACGTTTCGAGCTTAACAGTGAACTAGCCCCGATGACACTACTACAAAGTAGTCAGGATGCATCTGGCGTCACAGTTAAGCAACGCTGCCGCCGCCCATTCCCGGAGGAAACGGAGGCAGGGGCGAGGTCGGTCCGGTTACAGCGATAGAACCGCCACCCATTCCCGGAGGAAACGGCGGGAGAGGTGAAGTGGGTCCCGTGACGGCTACCGAGCCGTTGCCGGTTCCCAGAGCTGATTGAGAAAGCGGTGAAACGATGCTCGCAGCAATCACACTATTAGAATGTGACACCGCGCTGGCCAGCGAAGTCATCGCCATGGCCGGTGTAATCGCATACATAGCCAAAGCTGCGCCAAAAAGAAGGGTGGGGGATACCGAGGGCCTGGAAAACATCGATTTACGCTCCTTGAGGAAAACTGTATGGCTAGACTAACCCAAATTGGTCATACTGTGTACCACAAAAGTAATAGTATGTTCAAATTTTACCGTTAATTGCGCTTTTTGATGGCCTAACGGTTAACCAGCCTGTCTAAAACGGTACAGTTTTGCCTTAATTTCGTCTCATCTCTGGAGGAAATCGCCTACGGAGCCCGATGATCCCCGTCCGGGGATATCATGGGTCAGCGTCCGGCTGACGGCCTGGGACCGGGTGACACCGGGCTGTTACAGGCTGTGGACGCCTATCCTCATCGAGGGACACCGTCGTGATTGCCCCGCTCCGCACACAATTCAACCGGCGGTTCAGCCAGCAGGCGTACGCCGGCTTTCTGGCGCTGCTCGAACAGCGCTGCGGCGTCAAAATTGGCTTTCGCGTGGCCGAAACGCCCGTCTTTCTACCGATTGCATTGCTCGATATGATGGCCAAGGCCGGTTCCAGCCTGGCCGGGGATTTGATGGGAAATGCCGCTTACCTGGCCGCAGCGCGGGAGGCGATTCCACAGGGTTACCAGGTCGCCGGAGAGACGGCTCATCCCAACTTTCTCACCGCCGACTTCGCACTTGTTCGAGATCAGAGCGGCAAACTGGTCCCGAGGCTGGTGGAGATCCAGGCCTTTCCATCCGTATATGGCTATCAGGCCGAGCTTTGCTCGGCCTACCGCGACGCCTTCGGACTGGACGGCGGGTTGGGCGTCTTTCTGAGCGGCTTGGACGAGCAACAATATTGGAATTTATTAATGAAGACCGTTCTGGGCGATCACGACCCGGAGAACGTGGTCCTGGCAGAGCTCGATCCGCTGCACCAGAAGACCCGGCCAGATTTCGAGGTCACTGCGCGGCGGCTCGGCATCGAGGTGGTCGATATCCGGGGGCTGGAGCCGGTGGGGAGCCGACTGCATTACCGGGATGGCGGCGGCCGGATGGTTCCCATCCATCGCATCTACAACCGGGCGATTGCCGATGAGCTGATGGCGCGCGGTGTACGGCTGCCGTTCGACCTTACTGGCGACTGGGATGTGGAGTGGGCGGGACATCCCAACTGGTACTTCCTGATCAGCAAGTTCTCGATTCCATGGCTTTCAAGGCCGCCCGCGCGCCAAACCGTCGTTCCGCCGGCGGTTTTTCTGAACGATTTCCTGGAGGGCCGGGGCCGCGCGGAGCTGGAAGGTGCGGGCGTGGCGTTGCCCGCCGAGCCGGGCCCGGGCGCGGTCTACAGCGAGCTTCTGCTCAAGCCGCTGTTCTCTTTTGCCGGCAAAGGCATTCAGTTCGAGCCCACGCAGGCCCAGTTGGAGGCGATTCCACCTGCCGAGCGGTCCGGATACCTGCTGCAGCAGCGAATGCAATTCGAGCCCACGATCGAGACGCCGTGCGGGCCCACGCAGGCTGAGATTCGCATCCTCTATCTCTGGCCGGATGGCGGCGAGCTTGCGCCGGCGCTGTCCCTGGTGCGGCTGGGGCGAGGAAAGATGATGGGCGTGGATCATAACCGCAACCAGGAGTGGGTTGGCGCCTCCGCGGCGTTTTTCCCGGAATGAAATGGCCGCCGATCCAGGCGCCAATCAGAAGTCTAAGAACCTGTTTAATATCTCCGCTTTGCGGTGGACCAGGGCTTTAGCCCTGGTGTGGCGAGCGGAAGAATGTGACTTTTTTCTGTCCGGCGGCACGCTTTGCGCGCCGCCGGACAGAAAAAGACTGGCTTGGGGCAGCTAAGGTCAGGGCTGAAGCCCTGACCTTAGACAAGTTCTAAGTGATCCGTGGTTACCATTCTAAAAACTTTGGTGCCGTGGGGCGATGCAGGAAAATCGTTTAAAGTGCCCCTAGTCCGATAAATGGGGCAGGTAGGCAGCCTATGAAGTTTTCCAATTCAGGTTTTTCGCCACGCGTCGCGGACGCCGATTCCGCGCAGGAGCGGCAGGAGGTGCGGTGCGCTGTACGCTTTCCGCTCACTCTGCCGGCGGTTGTGGCCACGGGTTCCGGGGAATTTGCCGCACTCACCAAGAATGTCTCGGCAAACGGGGTCCTGTTTGAGCTGGATCAGGACCTGGCGGTGGGCGCGGACATCCGTTTTGACCTGCGCATGCCCGGTCCGATACTGGGTACTCCCCACGATGTGCTAGTTCATTGCACCGGACGTGTGGTACGCTGCTCCTTAAGCCAAACTCTTCATCTGGCCGCCGCGACCATTGACGAATATCAATTTGCGGAGCGGTAAGATCGGGAGCACTCTGGCGGCAGCCAAACTATGGAATCTCTGGATGACGCTCCCCTAGGCGAAGCGGTTGAAGCCGCGGTCAAGCCTGGAACAATTCGAATAATTCTTGCGGATTCGCAGGCGATTTACCGCGTGGGCATTCGCAAGGTTTTTGCCTTGGAAGACGACCTTCGCGTGGTGGCCCAGGCCGACTCGCTGGACAGCCTGCGCACGGCCATCGAGCGCTACCCCACGGACGTGGTGCTGCTCGAGGGCGGCCTGCTGGCCGGCACAGCAAACGTGATTCCCGAACTGTTGCGTCTGGCCCCCGACGTAAAGCTCATCGTGCAGGCGGTTGCCGCCGACGAGGGCCATACGGTGGAGCTCTATCGCCGGGGCGTGCGCGGCATTGTGAACCGCTCCATCTCGCCCGATCTGCTGGTGCGGTGCGTGCGCCGGATCGCCGCTGGCGAAACCTGGATCGACAACCAGTCAGTGAACTGGGTCATCGAGGCCTACCGTGCGCAGGCCGCCGCGCTGGTGAGCCCGCGCAGCCAGCCGCGCCTTTCACCCAAGGAACTGGCGATTATCACCTGCATCACACAGGGCAAGCGCAACAAGGAGATCGCCTTCCAGTTGGGCACTACCGAGCAGGTGATCAAGAACTATCTGCGCAAGATCTACGACAAGCTCGGCGTCTCCGACCGGCTCGAGCTGGCGCTCTACTGCCTGCACAACAAGATCATCCAGACCGACCTGGATGAAGAGGTTGTGGCGCAGAAGATTGTGAGCAGCTAGAAGATTTCTGTTTTCAGACTGAGTTTTGTTGCGTGATTTGAAGCGGAAATTTCCCCGGGGGAATTGCCGTTTTGTATTTTGTGCGCGGAAATACAGGGCGAGGAAAGGCGCTTCAGGCCGGATTTTTTTCCGGTTCGCCCGCAGCCGCCTGTTTCGAATTTCCATCGCACGAGAAGGCATCTCCGTTCGCTTTGCGCGCAAGTTCAAGCAGGCGGATGAACTCAGCCAGGTCGGCGCGACTCATGTGGCCGAGCAGCTCGGGCGCCAATTTCTCGATTTCGGGGTCCATGGCTGCGAGCAGCTCGAGGCCGGAGTCGGAGATCTGCGTCCACAGGACGCGGCGGTCGTGGCGGTCGCGCCGCTGGCGGATGAGCTTGTTTGCCTTGAGCCGGCCGAGCAGGCGGGTAATGTCGGGCTCGGCGGTGATCATGCGTGCGCCGATGGCCGCGCAGGTCAGGCCGTCGGGCTGAGCGCCGCGCAGGATGCGCAATACGTTGTATTGCGTCGAGGTGACGCCCCAGTGGCGGGTTCGCTGGTGAAAGGCGCGCTGGAGCGCGTCCGAGGTGCGCATCAGGTTGAGAATAGCCTCCTCCTCCACACTCGAAAAGGGCTGCTGCTGCGCGATCTCCTGTTTCAGGCTTACCATCCACAGCCTCCCGCTCATCTGCTTCTCTAGGATGTCCCAGGGAAGGTATTCGTTGCAACAAATGATTATTCCGATCGTACGATGATCGGGATGCGATGTGAGCGATTCAGTGCAATTCGCATCGATTTCAACAGCCGATCTGCCGCCTTCGCCGATCCTTTCTCCAAAGGGCTCGATGCGCAGCGCAAGATCCGCGCAGGAAACAAAAACCTGAGCTGGCCCGCCGCCAGTGCCGCACACCTCCTGCGGGACTTCACAATTGTCCGAAGTCGGGACTAATATAACCGCAGCAAGGCAGGCTCGACGATTCCGCAGCGCAATCTGTGTCCATGCGCGGCGATGCCAACCCCCACAAGTTCTCAATTACCGGAGAAGCGGCTATGTCGGATACGGAAGATCTGAAGAGCGGCGAGAGTCCATCCAAATCCATTACCAGGCGCCGATTCATCATGGGAGTGATCGCCGGCGGCGCGGCGGTGGGCGCGGCGAGCTACCGGTTCCTGGCTCCGCACGGCCGCATCTACTCGACCGGCGAGCGGCTGATCACCATCAACGTGAATGGCAAGCCGCGGCGCGTGGAGGTGATGAAGCAGGAGACCCTGGCCTGGACGCTGCGCTACAAGCTGGGCCTGACCGGAACCAAGCTGGGCTGCGACCGCGCCGAGTGCGGCGCCTGCACGGTGACGATCGACGATGTGCCGCACTACAGTTGCTCGTTGTTGACGCATACGCTGCGCGGGCGCAAGGTAACGACCATCGAGGGGCTGGCCGCGGCCGACGGCAAGCTGCATCCGGTGCAGCAGGCGGTGATCGACGAGCAGGGCTTCCAGTGCGCCTTCTGCATGTCGGGCTTCCTCATGTCCACGGTCGGCTTCCTCAAGACCAATCCCAATCCGACGCGGGCCGAGCTGGCGCACGGTATCTCCGGCAATCTTTGCCGCTGCCAGGACTACAACAAGATCCTCGACGCGATGATGCGCGGCGCGGAGTACATGAGGAGGGCTTGAGTTATGCCGGACACCGATGCGAAAACTGCAAGCCAGCCTGCCGCCAATTCAAACGATCGCAGCAACGATCGCGCTTACGGCGCGGGCCACAAGCTGGTCGGCAAGAACTACACCACGCCCGATCTCATGGCCAAGGTCACGGGTACGTCAAAGTACGCTGAGGATTTTCGCGCCGAGGGTATGTTGTTTTGCCGGCTGGTGCTCAGCCCCATGCCGCATGGACGTATCCGCAGCATCGATGCATCGGAAGCGTTGGCGATGCCGGGCGTGAAGGGCATTCTGACTGCCGACGACATTCCCGCGCAGGCCGATTACCTGAACGACAACGGGCAGACGATCAAGGCCAGCAAGTGGGGCGAGCGCGCGCTCACCAACGAGCCGGTCTTTCAGGGCGATCCGATTCTCGCCGTGACCGCGGTGGATGAACTGACCGCGGCCGAGGCGATCGAGAAGATCAAAATCGATATGGAGCCGCTTCCGTTTGTCATCGATCCGCTGGAGAGCCTGCGGCCCGGCGGCCCCAACCCGCGCGAGGATGGCAATGTGTGGGTGCGGCCGAAGCCTCCCGCATCGGGGATGCAGCTTACGGAACTGAAGTGGACGGAGCAGGATTTCGCCGATTACGACCAGGGAAAACTGCCCATGGGCCACACGCCGGACGAATGGTCTTACGGCGATGTCGACGAGGGCTTCCGCAAGGCTGCGCTGATTCTCGATGAGTCGTTCGTTACGCCGGATGTGAGCCACCAGTGCCTGGAGACGCGCACGGCCATGGCCTTCTGGCAGAACGGCAAGCTCTATCTTCACACCGGTACGCAGAGTACGGCGCAGACCGTGCCCGCCATTGCACGCTGGATGAATCTGGATCCGGACAAGGTGGTGCTGATCAGCGAGTACACGGGCGGCGGATTCGGCAGCAAGGTCACCGGCACGGTGATCATGATTATTCCCGCCATCCTGTCAAAGAAGCTGAATGCACCGGTGATGATGCGCATCAGCCGTGAGGAAGAACACTTCATCGGGCGCGCAAGGCCGAGCGTCGACGGCCGCGCAAAGATCGGCTTTGACAAGGACGGAAAGATCACCGCGGTCGACATGTTCACGGTGACCAACAGCGGGGCTTACGACGCGTCCGGCGACGGGGCCACCGCGGGACGGATTACGTCACTGCTTTATCAGGCGCCCGCCATGCGCTGGCGCGGAGTGTCGGTGATGACCAACACGCCGACGCGGAGCGCGCAGAGCGCGCCGGGCGGAATGCAGGGGATTGCGATCATCGAGCCCATTCTGGCCAAGGCCGCGCGCAAGCTGGGCGTGGACCAGGTGGCGCTGCGGCGCGTGAACTGCCCGGAAGGCAAAGCTCAGTATGGCCCGCCTAACCACGAAGGCAAGCGTGCCTACACCACGAGCTGCTTCCTCAAGGATGCGCTGGACCGCGGCGCGGAGCAGTTCCGGTGGCAGGAGAGAGCGGCACAGCCTAAACGGATGGGCTCGAAGGCGCGCGGTGTGGGCGTCTCGCTCAGCACCTATGTGGGCGGCACGATTGGATTCGACGGGCTGATGGTCATTACGCCCGAGGGCCGCGTGCGCTTCCACTCCGGCATCGGCAATCTGGGCACGGAGTCGGTGATCGACGTGCATCGCGCGGCGGCCGAGGTGCTGGATGTGCCCTGGGATGTTTGCGAGGTGGTGTGGGGTGATTCGTCGAAGATATTTCCCTATACCTGCGCCTCAGGCGGCAGCCAGACGACCCACGCGATGACGCGCGCGGCGCACTCCGTGGCCATGGAGTGCAGGCAAAAGCTCAAAGAGGTCGCCGCGAAGTCGCTGGGCGGCTCGCCGGATGACTACGAAGTGGCTAATCAGCGCGTTTTCCGCAAAGGCGGCGGCGCGGGCCTGAGCCTGGCGCAGGCGGCGCAGAAGGCGATCGAGCTGGGCGGCATCTATGACGGCCACGCTGCGCCACCGGATGTACACAAGCTGACCAAGCAGTCGGTGGGGATGCTTGCCGGGCACGGCCTGGTGGTCTCCGCGAAGGACAACTATCCGCGCGACGGCGATACCTACTCCTACGTTGCGAGCTTTGCCGAGGTGGAAGTGGACGTGGAGACTGGCAAATACTACCTGACCGATTTTCTGGCTTACGCCGATGTGGGCACGGTTCTGCATCCGCGCTCGCTGGGCGGGCAGGTGCTGGGGCGCTCGACGCTGGGTATTGCGCACGCCATCGGGCAGAAGTGGGTTCTCGATCCGCAGTATGGGATTACGGTGGCCAAGCGCTTCTACCAGAACAAGCCGCCTACGATTCTCGACGTGCCGATCGACATGCAATGGGCCGCGCTGGATATTGCCGATCCGGAGACGCCGGTGGGCTCGCGCGGCGTGGGCGAGCCGCCCGTGGGCGGGGGATGCGCGGCGGTGCTGAATGCGTTGTCCGATGCGCTGGGCGATGAGATATTTCAGCGCGCGCCGGTGTATGCGGATACGATTCTGACTTCGCTCGAAGCGGGGCGTCCGATGCAGTATCCCTTAATGGCGAACATTTAAGGACGGGAACGGAGACAGCCATGGCAGTAATACGCGACGTAATGCCCGCCTTCGATCTGCTGCAACCCACTTCGGTCGGGGATGCGCAGAGACTTCTCGAGCAGAATGGCAGCGACGCCTGGGTGATGGCCGGCGGTCTGGACAGCTTCGACTGGCTGAAGGACCGCATCAAGAAGCCCAAGGTGGTGGTGGACATCAGCGGCATCGACGAGCTCAAAGGGATTCGCGCGACCGGCGACGGCGTGGAGATTGGCGCAATGACCACGCTGACCGAGATTGCGAATCACCCCGAGATCCAAAAGAACTATAGCTTGCTCTCGCAGGCTGTGGCGCTGGTTGCGTCGCCGCAGATTCGCAATCAGGGTACGCTGGGCGGCAATGTCTCGCAGGACGCGCGCTGCTGGTATTACCGCGGCGGCTGGCCGTGCTACCGCGCCGGCGGCAACATTTGTTACGCCGATACGCCGGTGGGCCGCAACCGCGAGCATGCGATCTTTGGCGCCGACCGCTGCGTAGCCGTGCATCCTTCTGACTCGGCGCCGGCGTTGATCGCGCTGGACGCGAAGTTTGTGATCCAGACGCCGAAGGGCGAGCGCACCGTGGATGCCGAGGATTATTTTGTCGGCCCGGAGACGGATATTACGCGGCTCAATATGCTGGAGCCCGGCGATCTGCTCACGGCAATTCGCATTCCATCCACGTGGTCGGGCGCGAGGTTTTACTTCGAGAAGGTGCGCGACCGCAACGTGTGGGATTTTCCGCTGATGAATGTGGCCGCAGCCATGATGCTCTCGGGAAATACCATCAGCCGCATGCGCATCGCCGTGAATGCCGTTTCTCCGCGGCCGATGCGGTTGAAGGCCGTGGAGGACGCGGTGCAGGGCAAGCCTGCCGATGCCGTGACCGGCGAAATGGCCGGCAAGCTCGCCGTGCAGGGGGCGGTTCCCTTGCAGTTCAACGTGTACAAGATTCCGTTGATGCGCAATCTGGTGAAGCGTGCCATCGGTGGCGTGCGGGAGGCGACATGGAATTCATAACCTGGGCGACGGACCCGTGGGGCAAGACGGTTCCGATCCATGTGGCCTGGGACCTGATCTGGGTCGCGGTTATTGCCGGGCTGCTGTTCATGATTGTGCATGCGCTCTATGTGGCGATTGCGGCAGGCCCCAAGGTGTTTGCGAAGAACGAATCGCCGGCGGCCGAAGCAGCAGTGCCGGAGCGGGTTCCGCGCCACTCGCTGGCGGCGCGGCTGTTTCATTGGGTGATGGCCGCGTCCATGTTCACGCTGTTGTTCACGGCCTTTCTGCCCCAGGTTGGCGTTCATTTCAACTGGGTGCTCTATCACTGGATCGCCGGAGTGGTTCTCACCGTCTCCATTCTTTTCCATGTGATTCACTCCACGTTTTTTATGGATTTCTGGTCCATCTGGCCAGACAGGATCGACATCCGCGACGCCGTGCGCAGGACGCTTCGCTTTCTGGGCAAGCCCGCGCCCGCGCCGCAGAGGTTCGCGAAGTATCCGCTCGAAAACAAGTTCTATCACCTGGTGATCGTCTGCGCGGGCCTTGCCGTGATATGCACCGGTCTGTTCATGATGAAGCGCATTCAAACCATCTTCTTCTCGCGGAATCCATATCTCTTCAGCGATATGACGTGGGGGTTGATGTATGTGCTGCACGGGCTGGCCGGCGTGGGCTTGATCGCGCTGGTGATGGTGCATGTTTATATGGGAATCCGGCCGGAGAAGCTGCCCATTACGAAGTCGATGATCTTCGGCTGGATGAGCCGCGATTTCTATATCGAGGAGCACGATCCGGAGCGGTGGGTCGTCGATGAGTCCGCAACAGCGAAAAAGAAACGGGGCTATGCAGCAAGCGATGCCGACTGAGATTGAGGAATTTTGCGAGACCATCGAGGACTGTTACGAGTTCACGCTTTCTTATGCGGCCAAAGGAGTGGCGGCCGATGAGGCCAGCGACCTGGGGCGGCAGCTTCGCGAGAAGCTGGGGCACGCGGCAGATGCGATGCGCGGCCTGGACGCCGGCTGCGCGGCGCTCGTGAAGGCCGAGCAGTTAACGTCCGCCGAAAAGTACGAAGCCTTCTTTGCGGTGCTGGCGCGCGATGCGCAGAGCTCGGCTGCGGCCATCGAACTGGTGCTTGCGCAGCCGGTCATCGCGCCACAACTGATCGACAACCTGAATGCGTCGATCCACCTGCGCGCCCTGCTCACGGATCTGTTTCTTGTGACCGAGATTCTGGCCGCGCGGCAAACGCAGGCCAAGCCTGTCGCGGCACAGTGAAGCGTGCATGTATTCGGCCCAAGTTCTCGATCACTTCGAGCATCCGCGCAACGCTGGAGCTATCGAGAGCCCCGATGCGTCGGTGCAGATCGAAAATCCGGCCTGCGGCGATATTCTCAAGCTGACTCTCAAGCTTTCCGGCGGGCGGATCGAGGAGATTCGCTTTCTGGCAAAGGGCTGCGTGGCTTCGATGGCCTGCGGGTCGGCGCTCACGGAGCTCGCTTCTGGCAGAACGATTGAACAGGCATCGGCGTTGAGCAGGGAAGACCTGATTCGCTCAGTTGGCGGGTTGCCTCCTGCTTCAGCGCATGCGAGTCACCTCGCGCTGGACTCGCTTAAGGCTGCGCTTGGGCAGCTTGCGGGGAAGGTTTAGCGTGGCTGCCGGTGAGCCACGGCCGAAATCGCAGCGTACTCTTCCGGCGTGTTCATATCGGTGCCCAGATGAAGGTCAGGAACGCGAACGGATTCGAAGTGCTGCGCGTACGCGCGCTTTACGTCGCGTGCGTTGCCTGTGGCGGGCGCGCCCAGGAAAGCGTCAATCAATGCGCGGCCGGCCAGCAGGGGATGCCCGCGCCGGCCGTCGCTCTCCGGTGCAACCGCCCAACGGCCGCGTGCGAGGGTCTGCTCGAAGGCTTCGCGCAGCAGCTTGAGCGATGCTGCGCTTAGCGGCGGGCAATCCACGGGAGTAATCATGGCCGCGTCGCAGCCGCGGGCAAGAACCTCGCGCAGGCCAATCTGCAATGAGCTGAACTGTCCGCGCTCTGGAGCGGGATTGAGAACCATCGATGCGCCGCTGGACGCGACGATGAGGGCTAGTTTTTCCGCATTTTTTCCGGCCACGACAACGACTTCCTGGGTGAATGGCTTGAGCGCGGCGATGGCTGCCGAGAGCAGCGTAGCGCCGTCTGCAGCACCCGGAGGCCACGGGAGCAGCGCTTTATCGGTTCCCATGCGCGAGGATGCGCCCGCCGCGAGAATCAGCCCGCACACGCTCGCCATAACCGGCCTAACTTCGCGTGCTGCCGAGCGGAGCCTCGTCGTCCACGGCGAGAGCTTCACCGGCAGCGCCGCGCCGGTTGCCGTGGAGCCAGCTCATGTGTGGCAGCGCGCGCTCGGCGTGGCGGCGAACGCCGATGAGCTCAGCCATGATGGAGACGGCGATCTCCTCCGGCGTGACGGCGCCGATGTCGAGACCGACCGGCGAATGCACTCGATCAAAGAGCTCCGGCTTGAGGCCTTCGGCGATCAGCTCGCGCATTACGGTGATGGCTTTCCGGCGCGAGCCCACCATGCCGATATAGCGCGCGGGTGTTTGCACGGCCCAGCGCAGGATGCGCATGTCGTCGCGATGGCCGCGCGTGGCGATGACGATGTAGGCCGACTCACGCGGGCTCAGATCGGCCATGGCCTCGTTGAAGTCGCGCGAAATCACCTGCCGTGCCCCCGGAAATCGCTCGGCGTTGGCGTAGGCTTCGCGGTCGTCTGCCACAATCACGTCGAAGCCTGCATTTTTCGCGGCTTTGAAGAGTTCGAAGGACACGTGGCCCGCGCCGAAGAGGTAGAGCAGCGGAGCCGGCAACACCGGCTCAATGAAGATTTCGAGAGTGCCGCCGCAGACCAGGCCGGTGTCGTACTTCGGGTCCTGGTTCAGATCGAAGGCGAGCGAGCAGGGCTTTTCGTTGGCGATTACGTCGCGCGCCGCCTGCCAGACCTCGGCTTCCACGCAGCCTCCGCCAATGGTGCCGGCGATTGAGCCATCGTCGCGCACCAGCATCTTGGCGCTCTTGAACGAGGGGATCGAGCCGCGCACGTTCACGATGGTGGCGACGGCGCCTTTTCGCCCCTCGCGCTGCAGTGCGACGATCTCCTCGTAGATATCCATCACCTTCGATTATTGGATTAGCCGGGTGACAAGTCAATCTGCAGGCTGCGCGATGGCAATCACACGGTCGAGTATCTGCGGCAGAGATCGCGGACCTTTGCGACCAGCTTCGGCACGCCGATGCTCGCCGGGTCGCCGTGCGGTCCGCCTTCGTACTCGATGGACATGGCGCCCTTGTGGCCGGCGTCGGCGTACATCTTCCACACACGGTCCATGTCGATGGGGGCCCCGTCGTCGAACTTGTCGCGGATGTGGGAGACGGTGGCGTAGGGAATGCAGGCCGCGATCTGCGCGTAGGAGTCCTCGGTGGCCGACGGGATGAAGTGCGTGATGTCGAGGTTAATGCCGGCGTAGGGCGAGTCGACGCGGTGCATGATCTCCAGGCACACGTCGGCGGTTTGCGAGACGCCGGAGTGGTCTTCAAGGCCAAGCATGATGCCTTTTGCCGCGGAGTAGTCGCAGGCGGGCTTCATGGTTTCGACCACCCAGCCGGTGGCCTGCTGCACGGTAACGCCGGGCGGCAACTTGCCTGCGAAGACGCGCAGATGCGAGGCGCCGAGACGGTCCGTCACGTCGATCCACTGCTTGATCTGCGTAAGGACGTCGGCGCGTTTATCCGCCTCGGCCTGCACCATGCTGGAGCCGCAGGCTGCGCCGGAGAAGGCGACGGCATTCTTGTAGGCGAGATGGCGCAGATTTTCGAGGTAGCCGGGATCGGTGGATTTGAGGTAGTAAACCGTCATGTCGACGGTGTCGAGTTGGAGCTCGACGGCCTTCACGATGAAGTCTTCAAGCGTCATGGGGCCGTGGGTCAGCTCTTCGCGGTAGGAGTAGGCGCAGCAGCCCACCAGCAGCCGCGGATTTTTCGACGTCTCGGAATTTGCTTCGGGTGATTGAGCTGCCGCGAGCGGCGCGCTCATGAGCCCCGCGCTTGCGAGCGCTCCTGCGGCCTTCAGAAACTCACGGCGTTCCATGGTTGTCTTCATCGTTGTGCTCCATTTTGAGAGTGGCCCATTTGCCCGCCGCAGATGCGGCGAAAAATCGGCGCAACCAGTCTACTCCCGCTGGGCGGATGTGCAGGCTTGCCCTGAAAAGGCGGTCGCATCGTTGATTGCGAGGGGTATATCATGGCGCGTGGTTTATGGCGGCTGCCTCAATGCCGCGAAAATTACTTCTCTTGGGAGCAGGTATCGGGATGGATCGCAGAAGCTTTGTTGCCGGGTCGGGCTGTGCCGTTGCATCGCTGGCGGCGCCTACGATTGTGCGCGCGGCCACGCTGGGCGCCGATGCGCCGAGCAATCGCATCAACGTTGGGTTCATTGGCACGGGACGGCAGGCATTTGGTGCGAACCTGCCGCAGATGATGGCCGTTCCCGGCGTACAGGTGGTGGCGGTTTGCGACGCGGATAGCTGGCGCATGGGCGAGGCGCAGGCGTTTGTGAACGCGTTTTACGCCAAGCGCGATGGAGCAGGCTCCTATCGCGGCTGCCGCAAGGTTGCGGATTTCCGGGAGATGATTGCGGACCGCGATATCGATGCGCTGATGATTTCAACTCCCGATCACTGGCACGTGCCCATGGGCATAATGGCGGCCAAAGCAAAAAAACATTTTGCGCTGGAAAAGCCGATCAGCTTGAGCGTGCGTCAGGGCCGGATGCTGGCAGACGCCGTGAAGCGCTACGGCGTGACAGCGCGAAACGACAGCGAATTCCGGTCGATCCGCGTGCAGAACCATGCGGCCGAGCTGATCCGGAACGGGCACATCGGCACGCTCGACCGGATCGAGATTGTGTTTCCGTCTGACCCTGCACCGGTGGATGCGCAGCCGGATATGCCGGCGCCGCCGGAGCTCGACTACAATATGTGGCTGGGGCCAACGGCAGCGGTGCCTTACACGGAGAAGCGCGTGCACGACGTAAAGCAGCACAACCGGCGGCCGAACTGGATGCGCATCTCCACCTATGCGCAGGGCATGATCGCCAACTGGGGCGCGCACTACTTCGATATGGCGCAGTGGGCCACGAATACCGAGCGCACCGGCCCGGTGGAGGTGGAAGGTCATGGCGAGTTTCCGGTGAGCCTGTGGAACACCATGATTAACTTCAAGGTACAGTACCGCTACGCGAGCGGAACGCTGGTGAGCTGCGAGCAGACGCCGGCGAGCACGCCGAGCATCAGCTACTTTGGCAGAGACGCGTGGATTAAAGTGGACGGGTATCCGGGAACCATGACCAGCAGCAAGCCGGAGCTGGTGACACTGGAGCCGGAGGCTGGCGAATTGGATTTCTCCAAAACGCTGTGGGACAAGAACGACTTTATCGCCGCCATTCGCGAAGGGCGGCAGCCGCTGGAGCCAATCGAGGTGGGCCATCGCGCAATTTCTCTGGCGCAGATCGGGCTAATCGCGTGCCAGGTGCAGGACAAGCTGCGCTGGAATGCCGAGACGGAGAGCTTTGAAGGCAACAACTGGGCGAATGCGCTGCTGGCGGCCCCGCTGAGCCGGCCGGAGTGGACGGTCACCGCCTGAACGGGCGCTCGCTCGATAAGCCACAAACAGATTTTGAGGATACGGATGCCCTCGCGGCGCCGCGCTGGCGGCTCCTTTTACTCTTTCTTCGCCTATCTGCCCATTGCTCTGAGCGCCGGTTTGAATTACCTTCAAAGACTCACAGCTTTTTCTCTGGAGGCTATGTGTCATGTCCCGTGTCGTCCGATGTTCCATCATCCAGGCGTCTAACGCGGTGCCGGCCACTGAGCCGCTGGCCGTCCAAAAACAGGCGATGGTGGAGAAGCATGTAGGGTTGATTCGCCAGGCCGCGGCAGCCGGTGCGCAGATTGTTTGCCTGCAGGAGATCTTCAATGGCCCCTACTTCTGCGCCGAACAGGAAGTGAAGTGGTACGAGACGACCGAGCCGGTTCCTGATGGGCCCACCGTGAAACTGATGCAGTCGCTGGCCAAGGAGCTGCACATCGCCATGGTTGTGCCGGTTTACGAGATCGAGCAGGAGGGGATTTTTTATAACACCGCTGCTGTGCTTCAAAACGACGGTTCCTATCTGGGCAAATACCGCAAGACGCATATTCCGCATGTGGCGCCTGGCTTCTGGGAGAAGTTTTATTTCCGGCCGGGCAATCTGGGCTATCCCGTTTTCGATCTCGGCTTCGTCAAAATCGGTGTGTACATCTGCTACGACCGTCATTTTCCCGAGGGCGCGCGCTGCCTGGGATTGAACGGCGCGGAGATCGTCTTCAATCCGTCGGCGACGGTGGCCGGCTTGAGCGAATATCTGTGGAAGCTCGAGCAGCCGGCGCACGCCGCGGCCAACGGCTACTTTATTGCGGCCATCAATCGCGTAGGCACTGAGGCGCCGTGGAACATCGGCGAGTTTTACGGATCGAGCTACTTCGCCAATCCGCGCGGACAGATTTTTGCGCAAGCCTCGCGCGACAGGGATGAGGTGTTGACCGCGGATTTGAATCTGGACGAGATTGCCGAGGTGCGGCGCACCTGGCAGTTTTTCCGCGACCGCCGGCCCGATCTGTATGGGCCGCTGGTTGCTTCGTAGCTGGCTTCGGAGATGACTGCAAGAAATTTTTGATTGAACCGGTTCGAGAGGCACGCATGAGCACTGCGACTCTACCTGACGATCCGCAACTGCGCGAGCGCTTTCATGAGCTCAAGCCGCCGCTTGCGCCGCAGGCTGCCGTGATTGAGGCTGACCGCTGCCTCAACTGCTTTGACGCACCCTGCACGTCTGCCTGTCCTACGCACATTGACGTGCCCGGCTTCATCAAGCGCATCGCATCGGGCAATCTGCGCGGCTCCGCGCTGCGTATCCTCGACGCCAACATTCTCGGCTCCAGTTGCGCGCGCGTCTGTCCGGTTGACGTGCTGTGCGAGGGCGCCTGCGTCATGCATCGCCACAATCGCCAGCCGATCAAGATCGGGCTGCTGCAGCGCCACGCGATGGATGCCTTTTATGCCTCTGGTGAATTGCCGCCGGTGGCGGGCGCAGCAACGCGGAGCGTGCGCGTGGCCTGCATTGGCGGCGGTCCTGCTTCGCTGGCCTGTGCCGCGGAGCTGCGGCGGTGCGGTGCGGAGGCTACGGTGATTGAGCGGCGCTTGCTGCCTGGCGGACTGAACACGTACGGCGTGGCCGAATACAAGCTGCGCGCCGCCGACAGCCTGCGCGAGGTGGAAATGATCGAGCGCATGGGCGTCTCGTTCCGCTTCGGTGTGAGCATTGACTCTGCAGCCGCGCTTGAAAAGCTCGAATCGGAGTTTGACTACATTTTTCTTGGTGTGGGGCTCGGCGCGATGCAGCGGCTGGGCATTGCCGGCGAAGAGGGCGAGGGCGTGATGAATGCGCTCGAGCTCATCTCCGCTTATAAAACCGGGCACCTGACTGAACTGCATGGGACCGTAGTCGTAGTCGGCGCGGGCAACACGGCCATCGATTCGGCCAACGCGGCGCGCCGCCTGGGTGCGGAGACGGTGTATCTCCTGTACCGGCGCAGCGAAAACGAGGTTCCTGCCTTCGACTTCGAGTACGAACACGCGAAGCAGGAAGGCGTGCAGTTTCTCTGGCGCAGGCAGCCGCTCGCGGTGCGGCGCGACGAGCAAGGCCGGTTGCTGCTGGACACAGTGCAGGTGCGGCAGGTGGACAGGACGCTTTTGCCGCTTCCGGATTCGCAGGACACCATCGCGTGCGATCTGCTGGTGCCGGCCATCGGCCAGTCGCCGTTCCTTGAGCTCATTCAGGAGCTGACGGGCATTGAAGTGCGCCATGGACGGATCGTCGCCGAACCTTCGACCGGCCATACAGGCAACCCGCGCTACTTTGCGGGCGGCGATTGCGTGAATGGCGGGCGCGAAGTGGTGGATGCCGTCGCCGGCGGCAAGCGCGCGGCAGTTGCGATTCTGAAAGCTGCGGAGGCCGCAGATGACTGACATTCGCGTGAGAGGTTTCGCCGGCGGCATCAGCTCGCCCAATCCTTTCTGGCTCGCGTCTGCTCCGCCGACCAACTGCGGCGAGCAGATTATGCGCGCCTTCGACGCGGGCTGGGGCGGCGCGGTGTGGAAGACGATCGGCGAGCCGGTGACCAACGTGAGCTCGCGCTATTCGGCCACGGATTGGAATGGCCAACGCATCATGGGCTTCAACAATATCGAGCTCATCAGCGACCGCACGGTCGAAGAAAATCTACGCGAGATGGCGGAGGTGAAGAAGCGCTATCCGCAGAACGCGGTGATTGCTTCGCTCATGGTCGCGTCGAATCGCGAGGCGTGGCATGAGATCGTTGCGCGCTCTGAAGATGCGGGTGCTGACGGCCTGGAGCTTAACTTCGGCTGTCCGCACGGCATGAGCGAGCGTGGCATGGGCTCGGCAGTAGGGCAGGTGCCGGAGTACACGGAGATGATTACCGCGTGGGTGAAGGAGAAAGCGCGCACGCCGGTGCTTGTAAAGCTCACGCCGAACATCTCCGACATTCGCACGGTGGCGCGCGCGGCCAAACGTGGCGGCGCAGATGGACTGTCGGCAATCAACACCATCAACTCGATTACCGGCATCGATCTCGACACTCTTGTGCCGCGGCCCGATGTCGATGGCAAGAGCTCGCATGGCGGTTACTGCGGGCCGGCGGTGAAGCCCATCGCGCTCAACATGGTGCAACAGATCATGGCTGATCCCGAGTCCGCGCTGCCGCTCTCCGGCATTGGCGGCATAGGGACGTGGCGCGACGCGGCGGAGTTCCTGCTGCTCGGCTGCGGAACGGTGCAGGTATGCACGGCGGCGATGCATTTCGGCTATCGCATTGTGGAAGACATGGCGGAGGGTCTGGAAAATTGGATGCGCTCGAAGGGTTTCAAGACGATCGACGACTTTCGCGGCCTCTCCGTCCATCGCGTTACGGAGTGGAAGCATCTCAACCTCAACTACAAGATCGTTGCGCGCATCGATGAGCAGAAGTGCATCGGCTGCGACCTTTGCCACATCGCCTGCTGGGATGGCGCGCACCAGTGCATTCATCTGGACCGCGTCTCCGGGCCGGTGAATGGCCACGTCGAGCTGCACTCCATTCCGGCAATGAAAGAGGCGCTGAGCCGTGCGTCGCTTGCTGTTACACCGGTCACACGCGGAGAGCGTGCTGTCGACTCTGCTGCACATGGGCCTTATCCCACGCCGCTGGCGCGCATTCCGCGCGTGGACGAGACGGAGTGTGTCGGCTGCAACCTCTGCGCACTGGTTTGCCCGGTCGACCAATGCATTACGATGGTGCGCGTTGACAATGGCCTTGCGCCCGAGACGTGGGAGGAGCGCACGCGTGGCTCTGCCTGCGGGACAGAGCCGCCATCTTCAATTGGATAAATAGCGATGCCTACAGTACTGATTCAAAACGGAACAATCGTCAACGCCGATTCGAGCGTCAAGGCCGATCTGCTGATCGACGGCGCAACGATTAAGGAGATTCGCGCGGGAATTCCGGCGAGCGCTGCGGATACGGTGGTTGATGCGAGCGGTCTGCTGCTGCTGCCCGGCGGCATTGATGCGCATACGCATCTCGATATGCCTTTCGGTGGTTCCAAGTCTGCCGATGACTTCGAGACTGGCACGCGGGCCGCGGCCATCGGCGGAACCACAACGATTGTGGACTTCGCGATTCAGGCGCGTGGCACCAAGATGCGCACCGCGCTCGATACATGGTGGAAGAAGGCCGAGGGCAAGGCATGCATCGACTACGGGCTGCACATGATTGTCACCGACCTGTCCGACGCCGGCCTTGAAGACATGGACGACCTGGTCCGCGAGGGCGTAGCCAGCTTTAAGCTCTTCATGGCCTATCCCAACGTGCTGATGGTCGATGACGGAACGATCTTCAAGGCGCTTCGCCAGACGGCGAAGAACGGCGCGCTGATCTGCATGCACGCGGAAAACGGGTCAGTGATCGACGTGATTGTCCAGCAGGCGCTTGCCGAAGGCAAGACAGCGCCCATCTATCACGCGCTCACGCGGCCCACGCGGGCCGAGGCTGAGGCCGTGCATCGCGCGATTGCGATGGCGGAGATGGCCGGCGTGCCGGTTTATATTGTGCATCTCTCCAGTGAGGACGCGCTCAATCAAGTGCGCGAGGCACGCGACCGCGGCCTGCCCGCCTTTGCCGAGACATGCCCGCAATATCTGCTGCTCTCGCTTGAAGATGTGGCCGATAAAGGGTGGGAGGGCGCGAAGTACGTTTTCACGCCGCCGCTGCGCGAGCGCAGCAATCAACCCAAGCTGTGGGATGGGCTGCGCAAGGACCATCTGCAGGTGGTTTCAACGGATCATTGCCCGTTCTGCTTCGAGGACCAGAAGGCGCTGGGCAAAGACGATTTCACGAAGATTCCCAATGGCGGTCCGGGCATTGAAAACCGCCTGCAATTGCTGCATCATCACGGCGTGGGGCAGGGGAATTTCTCTCTCAATCGTTTTGTGGAACTGGTTTCCACCGCACCGGCGCGCATCTTTGGTATGTATCCGAAGAAGGGTGTGCTGGCCGCAGGCAGCGATGCCGACCTCGTTCTTTGGGACCCGGTTGCAGAGCACACCATCAGCGCGGCCACGCACCACATGCGTGTGGACTACTCGATGTTCGAGGGCTTTCATGTGCGCGGCAACGCCCGCGACGTGTACTCGCGCGGCGAACTGATTGTGTCGAGAGGCAAATTCATCGGCAAGCCGGGCAGAGGCAACTACCTGCGCAGGGAAGCGCGCGGCGGCGCGTGGAAATAGCTTGTAAAAAATAATTTTGTTGCTTTGAACGAAGTCTGCTACGGACGGTGTTCAAAGCCATGCGGTTTTGGCGATTCACCACTCCACTGGAGGTTCCGTGAGCACCAACGATCCGTCTCTCTCCAACCGCGACCTGTCGCCGACCACGCCGGCGCAGCGCACCTGGGGCTTTTATAACTACACTGCGCTGTGGTTCTCCATGTGCATGGAGATTACTACTTATCAGCTTGCTTCCTCGCTCATCGCCAAG
>JBAUCP010000216.1:0-15510 GCA_049677625.1 Occallatibacter sp.
CCTGTATGTCGGCAAACTTGCCGTTCCGGAAAAGAAAAGCGATCTTCAGCCATAGATCGCTGCCGTCGAATCCGCTTAAACCGGAAAGCGTGACGGTGAGGTCGAAGCCGTTCTCGGCGGGCTCAAACCCGTAGTCCGAGATGCGCTGGTAAGTTGCCGTGGGCCAGGCCAGTTTATAGACGGTTTGCGCAACCGAGTCAACGAACGACTTCGCATTGTCCTGGTCATCTGTATTCTGCTGCGCCGCAGCTCCCGCGACGAGCAGGGCTGCGCACAGCAGGCAGACGAAAACTTTGGCGGCAAATTTCTTCGAGAGACCCAAAATGCGCACAGGGCACCTCAGAGGACGACGTATTCAACTGCATACAGGAAGAAATGCAAAAATGGGGGGAACCAGCGGAACTACGAGGTTACAGTACTACCGGATTGCCGGCGAGTCAATAAGAACTAATTCGCACAGCCCCAAGAGCAACTTCGCCTAAACAGATTCGGGAAAATTCTTCGAAGCCTCGCGGAAACTCAGCGGCGACAAGTGCCCTTCCGCCGTCTTCAGATACGCATCCACCGCGCGCCAGTCATGCCATGCGTAATCGCGCAGCGCCCAGCCGACGGCCTTGCGGATGAAGAACTCTTTTCCCGGCGCGAGCCGATCCGCGTACTTGAAAAGCCGTACCGTATCCGTATCGCCGCGCCAGCCCAGTTGATGAATCATGGCGATGCGCCGCACCCACATGTTCTCCGCGCGCACGGCGCGATCCATCTCCCGCTGTCCCTTCGCACCCGACGCGCGCACCACCTTGCCCACCGTCTTCGCCAGCGCATCCACTGAGTCCCACCACGACTTTTCCTGCGCCAGTTCGAGCAGCCAGTCAAGATCGCTCAGCGCCAGCGCCGAGGCGTGCCGCGCAAGCAGATCCACAGCTACGTACTGATATTCGCGTTCGCGCATCTGCCACAGCGCCAGCGCCGAAGCGCGCAACGCACTCGCGTCAACAGGAGCAAATGCGCGAATGAGCAGCTTCACCGCCGCGCGGCGTTCAGGAGTTGGAATGCCTAAATAGTGAAACCGGTCGCGCATGTAAGCGCGCATGCCCGCAGCCTTGGCCGCATCGGCAAACGGCGCAAGCGCCGACTCCACCATGCGAGTGAAGGCTACGTGGCTCGCGGTCTTGCGGGGCATCGATCCGGAAATCTACGCCAGCGCGATGTTGAGGTTGTCGATCGCTTCATCGATCTCGGCCGTATTCTTGTAGCCCACCGTCACCGAGTCCACGCCGGCATTCTTGAAGGCGAAGCGCATCGCCCGCTGGCGGTCTTCGTGGTTGAAGACGCCTTCGCCGATCAGCTTCATGCTGATGATGCCCATCCCCGCCTGGCGCGCCTGCTTCACGTGCTCCACCACTTCGTTCACGTCGCCCAGAACGTCGGCGTCGTGCTCCTCGGCGTCCATGCGCGTGCCTTTGTGGTTCATGCGGATCATCGCGATCTGCAGCCACTCCGTGCCCGGCACCTGGCGCAGCGCCGGCAGCCCGTGCACTGACGCGCCGTGGCTCTTGATCGTCTGCTTGTGCTCGGCTTCCAGAATCGCGTCCTGCCAGTTGCGCGTATCCTGCGGCCACGTGCCGGTGTGCTGCCAGTGCAGCAGCATGATGTCGAAGTAGTCGGTGTCCGAGTTGCGGCGCAGCTCGTCGAGCTTGGCGTGCGCATCGATGCCGTCCGTAGTGGTCACCTTGGTCATCAGCACGTAGCTCTCGCGCGGAATGCCTTTGAGCGCCACGGCCAGCATCTGCTGCGACCGCCCATACGACTCGGCCGTCTCAAAGAAACGGATACCGCGGTCGTAGGCGTGATGCACCAGCCGCGTCAAGCCCTCCTGGCCGATATCCTGCTGGATTTGCCCGCTGAAGCTGCCCGTGCCCAGCGCCAGCCGCGTCACCTTCACGTCTGATTTGCCCAGCGTGACGAGGCTCGTGGCTGTCTGCCGCTCCGCGTGAAGCGTGCTCACGCCTGCCAGCGCGCCCGCAGCCACGCCCGCCTTCAAAAAATTTCGCCTGGAGATCGGGTCCATATTATCCTCCGGATTCGATTCGGAATCGGCTACGCCAGCGCGAGGTTCACATTCTCAATCGCCTCGTCCACTTCGGCGGTGCTCTTGTAGCCCACAGTCACGCAGTTCACGCCCGCGTGGTGAAAAGCGAAGCGCATCGACTTCTGCCGGTCGGCGCGGTCGGTGAACGAGCCCTCGCCGATGAGCTTCATGCTGATCACGCCCAGGCCCGCCTTGCGCGCCTGCTTCACGTGCTCCACCACCTCATTCACGTTGCCGGGCTCATGCGCGTTCGGATTCTCGGCGTCCATGTGCGCGCCCTTGTGGTTCATGCGGATCATGGCGATCTGCAGCCACTGGTTCTCCGGCACCTGGCGCAGCGCAGGCAGCCCGTGCACCGATGCGCCATGGCCGCGGATTGCCTCGCGGTGCTGCATCTCGGAGATGCCGTCTTGCCAGCGCAGGCTGTCCGCGGGCCAGGTGGCCGTGTGCTGCACGTGCAGCAGCATGATGTCCACGTAATCGGTCTGCATCTGCCGGCGCATATCGTCGATCGTCTGCTGCGGGTCGGCGTTGTCGGTGGTCACCTTCGACATGAGCGTGTAGCTCTCGCGCGGCAGCCCCTTGAGCGCAATGCCCAGCATTTCCTGCATATGCGGATACGCCTGCGCCGACTCAAAGAAGCGGATGCCGCGATCGTAGGCGTAGCGCACCAGGCTGGTGAATCCCTCCTGGCCCAGGTCGCGCTGCACGCGGCCGTTGTTGGTGCCGGTGCCGAAGGCCAGCCGCGTCACCTGCACGCCGCTCTTTCCCAGCGTCACCAGGTCCGTGGCCGTGGCTCGCTTTGCGTGCAGCGGAATGCTGCCCATGCCGGCCAGCGCGCCGGCCGCCGCTCCAGCTTGCAAAAAACGCCGTCGGGAAAGTTGAGACATGATGCAACCTCGGCAAGGGCCCGGAAGGCCCGGTTGCCCGAATGGTAGCACAGTATCGCGTGAAACCGCATTAAGACGCGCCCATGCGCAGTGATCCCGCTTGAAGCTACAAGATGGTAGATCCGGGTTTTAACCCCGACATAGAGACGCCTTACATTCGTCCGGGCTTCAGAAGCCCCTGAGGGCTAGTCTTTTTCAAACTGAGCTACTGCCGGGATGCGCTCGAGGACGTGAAGTCGCCCACCGCCCCTTTATACTGTTGGTTTGCCGGACATAATGCAAAGGCCGGCTACGGCCGTTGGCAAGGAGCAAAGATTGGCTGAAGCAGAGATTGGAATCATCGGCGGGAGCGGGCTCTACTCCATGCCCGGATTCACCAACGTGCATGAAGAGCGCGTGGAGACGCCGTTTGGCGATCCCTCTGACGCATTCGTGCTGGGCGAGCTCGAAGGCCGCAAGGTAGCCTTCCTGGCGCGCCACGGCCGCGGCCACCGCATTCTTCCCTCGGAGCTGAACTTCCGCGCCAATATCTACGCGTTCAAGAAACTGGGCGCGGAGCGGATCGTCTCCGTCTCGGCCGTAGGCTCGCTCAAGGAAGAGCACAAGCCCACGGACTTCGTGATTCCCGATCAGTTCATCGACCGCACCTTCCATCGCATCTCCACATTCTTCGGCGAAGGCATCGTCGGCCACGTAGCCTTCGGCGACCCGGTCTGCGCCACTGTCGCCAAATCCGCCGCTGAAGCCTGCGCATCAGCCGGCGTAGTGGGCAAGCGGGGCGGCACGTATGTATGCATGGAGGGCCCGCAGTTCTCCACCAGGGCCGAGTCGAACCTGTACCGCAGCTGGGGCGCTGACGTGATCGGCATGACCAATCTGCAGGAAGCCAAGCTGGCGCGCGAAGCCGAGATCTGCTATGCAACCGTGGCCATGGTCACCGATTACGACTGCTGGCGCGAGGGCCACGATGCGGTCACAATCGAGGAGATTGTGGCCGTGCTGCACCAGAATGCGGAGAATGCCTGCAAGGTGGTAAAGGCCGCCGTAGCAGCCATGCCGCGCGAACGAACCTGCGCCTGCGCATCCGCCGCAAAATACGCGGTGCTCACGCAGCCTGACGCCATTCCCGCCGCAGCCAGGGAACGGCTGAAGCTGCTCTATGGCAAGTACTTTGGGTGGTAGAGCAAAGTGAGCCGATAAGAATATTTGAGCTATAATCTTTCGTAAGTGTCAGCCGCGCGGTCTGAGAATATGGAGATGAAAAAGAGCGACATCCTTTGGCAAGCGGACTATCGCTACAACTTCGATCGGGACCTTTGGGTCAACCGGAAGGCAAAAAAGGCCTTTAGCGTTGAATTTGTCGACGATAAGCCAGAAGAAGAGATCGCCCGCCGCATCGGAGAAAGCACAAACGGCAATGGATGGACCTTCTACTTCAACATTGCCCCCTCAGAAGGTGTCCGGCGCAGCCTTGAAAGCTTGCTGGGATAATGCCAAAGCGCACGATCAAGGATCATCTTGAAATCGAGGACCTGCTCCGCGAAGAGTATTTCGAACTTCTTCCTATCGTCCGCCGTCTAGCCATGCAGCTTGAGACCGACATTCGGTCGCTCACTCTTCGTATCCTGCACAGTTTGCAACCCTATGAGCAACTGATCATAAAATCGCGCGTGAAAGAGTGCGAGAGCGCCCTAAATACTTTGCTGGGACCAAAGGAAGGCAGAATATTCGATCCGGATAGGCCCGGCGGATATTCGCTGTTGCAATTACCGGATCTGGCCGGTGTTCGTGTACTCGTCTTCCCAAATAGCCGATTGATTCAGGTCGATGATGTACTTCGCAGCCGATTCCCCGATTGGACATCCAAGCCCGTAGTGTACGGCAGTGGGTCGACCGAGGCTCCGAAGTATTTTGGATACTGCAATGAAATCAGCCGGGAAATTAGCGGTGAATACCAGGTTGTCCCTATGTTATTGGGCCTGTTCTGGGAGGTGGAGCACGCGGCCATGTATAAGTTCCGGGCTGCTGCGCAATCTAAAGATATGAGGAATTATCGTACTGCCGTTGAAGACTCGTTGATCAATTTTGACGAGGGTATGGAAAACTTCGTGCGCCACAATATCGGCTCGAACCCTGATATCCCATCGAAGGACTGAAAAGAGAAAACATGGCAATCACCGTAGTAGGCAGCGTAGCCTACGACTCTATCGAAACCCCCGCAGGCCGGCGCGAGCGCTGCCTGGGCGGCGCGGCAACTTATTTTGCCTTGGCAGCGAGCTTCTTCTCCGATGTGCGCGTCATCGCGGTAGTAGGCGAGGACTTTGGCCCGGAGCAGGAGGCCGTCTTCAAAGCGCGCAACATCGACACGCAGGGTATCGAGCACACCGCGGGCAAGAGCTTCTTCTGGGAGGGCTCGTATCTCGAAAATCTCAACGAGGCCAAGACGCGCAATACCGAGCTGAACGTCTTCGCGGCCTTTCAGCCGAAGATCCCCGCGGCGTATCGCGACTCCGAGTTCCTGTTCCTGGCCAACATCGATCCGGTTCTGCAGCGGCAGGTGCGCGAGCAGATGCCGGACGTGAAGCTGGTAGCCGGCGACACCATGAATTACTGGATCAAGGATCATCGCCGCGCGCTGCTCCAAGTGCTGAAGGGGCTTGATGTCCTGCTGATCAATGACACCGAGGTGCGGATGCTGTCAGGCAACAGCAACCTGCTGCAGGCGGCGCGGGCGGTGATGGCTCTTGGCCCGCGCTTCCTGGTGGTAAAGCACGGCGAGTATGGCGCCACATTGTTCAGCAGCGCTGATCCGCATTGGAATAACGCGGAGCACAGCTTCAGGGCGCCGGCGCTGCCGCTCGAAGAAGTCGTCGATCCAACCGGGGCGGGAGACAGCTTTGCCGGCGGATTTTTTGGCTATCTGGCTTCGCGGGGAGAGTTGACGGCGGGTGCTTGCCGGCGCGCGATGTTTTACGGCAGCGTGATGGGCTCGTTCGCGGTGGAGGAGTTTGGAACCGAGCGCTTGCAGCGGCTCTCGCGCGAGGAGATAGACGCGCGCTTCAATGTAATCCGTGAGTTGACGCACCTTGATTGAGAAACAAATGCGCGCTGCCCCCATGAACAAAACCCGGTCCATGGGAACCCCGGCGCGCACCGAGTTGTGGGTCGTCGCAGCCTGTTGCGCGGCTGCATCTCTCTCGGCCGTCGCGTGGGGCTGGCGCAACAACGCGCTACTCAACTACGGCGACGCCGTGGCGCATCTGCATATCGCGCGGCGTTTCGTCGATTGCCGCTTTCACTCGATCGCCGAACTTGGCTCGGTATGGCTGCCCTTGCCGCACCTGCTCATGCTGCCCTTTGTGCAGGTCTACGCCTGGTGGGCCAACGGAATCGCGGGAACCATTCCCTCCGTGCTCGCCTACATGGCAAGCTGCATTGGCCTCTACCGGCTGGCGCGGCGCTGGCTCCCGCCGCATGTGGCCGCGCTGGCGCTGGCCTTCTTTGCAATCAATCCAAATCTTCTCTACCTGCAGTCCACAGCGATGACCGAGCCGCTCTTTGTCTGCGAGATGATCTGGGCCGCGGCGTTGCTGGTGGATTGGCGCACGAGCTTGGACGCCGATCCGGAGCGCGCCGGCCGGCTGCAGGTGTGGATTGCCGCGGTCCTCATCGCCGCCGTGTGGACGCGCTATGACGGATGGGTGATTGCGCTGCTTGCATGGCTCGCCGTCGGCATCACGCTGCTCCGTCGTGGCAGGCTGCGCTCCACCAGCTTCTGGCTGTGCAGCGTGGCTCTCGCGGCTGCGCCCGCGGCCTGGCTTGTTTATAACGCAACGCAGTTCGGCGACTGGCTGGATTTTGCGCGCGGCCCTTACTCGGCAAGGGCCATCGAGCTGCGCACCGCCGCGCATGGGCCCGGTCCGCCGCATCCCGGCTGGCACAATCCCTGGGTCTCGCTCAAATTCTTCCTCAAGGTTGCGGAGATGGATGCCGTATCAACGGCGTGTGGCAAAACCGCACTGGCGCTCAGCGTGCTGGGCACGGTTGGTGCATGGCTCGCGGCGCGCCGCCGCGCCTTTACGTGGACGCTGATCCTCTGGCTGCCGGTTCCCTTCTACGCCTATTCGGTCGCGTATGGCTCGGTGCCCATCTTTATTCCTCCATGGTGGCCGCACTCGTGGTACAACACCCGCTATGGAGTGGAACTGCTCCCGGCGCTCGCGCTGGGCCTGGGGTTCATCGCGCACTTCGCCATAGGTGCGGTGCGTGAATTCAAGCCACAGTGGGCGAAGATTGCGGTGGGAGCAATTGCAGCACTGCTGGCCGTGAATGCGTGGGCCATGGTGCGCGAGCGTCCGCTGGTTTATGTCGAGGGCACAAAGAACATCGCTGCCCGTCTGCCATTCGACGAGAATATCCCGCCCGTGTTGCGCAAGCTCCTCGCAGAGCGGCCCGGCGGCGCGGTGCTCATGAACACATCGGTCTATCCTGAGCTCGTCGCCTTCACCGGAATTCCACTGCGGCAGACGATCAACGAGAGCGATCAGTATATCTATCGCGACGCGTTGGCCGCGCCTGCCTCTCACGCTGCTATCGTGCTGGCCTTCGACGGCGATGAAGTGAACCAGGCCGTCAAGGCGCATCCCGCGGGACTGAGGGCCGTGGGACGATTCACAGCCAAAGGCCAGCAGTCGGGCACGATTTACATCTCCGATACCTGGCCGAACCAGTAGACGCCGGCGAAGCTCAACAAGCCGGCGCAAGCGGTGATAGCATCGGGCAAGGAACCCGCATGAGCACGCCTCAGGCACAGATCGAGCAGACTTCTTACTTCGCCCAACTGGAGCAGGCTGCCGCGGCGATTCACGCCATCGGCGCACCCAAGACCTTCCGCGGTCCGGAGGAAGATTGATTCCCTTTACCAAAGCGCATGCCTGCGGCAACGACTTTCTGATCGTGACGGAAGAGGCCGCCGCAGATCATGATTGGGCAGAGCTGACGCAGCGTTTGTGTGCGCGCAACACCGGCGTGGGCGCCGACGGCGTCGAGTTCTTCCGCTGGACCGGCCCCTGTTCCGGCCGCATTCGGCTGCATAACGCCGACGGATCGATCGCCGAGATCAGCGGCAACGGCACGCGCTGCGTGGCCGCGTGGATGTCCGAAGCGCTGGGCGCGCAGGCCGGCGACAAACTGGAGATCGAGACCGACGCGGGCGTGCGCGTGTGCCGCGTGAACGCCGTTCGCAGCGAAGATGGCTTCGAAGTTGAGGTCACCACCGGCATGGGCGTTCCAGCCTTCGCGCCGCGCACGGTAACGCTCGCCGACGGCACAAAAATTGCGGGCGTGGAAGTGTCCACCGGCAATCCGCATTTCGTCATCGCAGTCGATAATGCGGAGTTCACCATGGCAGGAAAAACCTGGCAAGCCATTGGCACGGAGATTTGCGCACATCCCGAGTTTCCCAACCAGACCAACGTCGAATTCGTGCGCATCGTAAGCCCGCACGAAATCGAGATTCGCATCTTTGAACGCGGCGTAGGGCCCACCACCTCGTCCGGAACGGGCAGCTCCGCCTCGGCAACCGCGGCGTTGGCTCTGCATGGATGCAAATCGCCGCTCACAGTCACCGCTCCCGGCGGTGCGCAGACCGTGGAGTGGGACGGGCCGGGCATGGAACTGCACCTCACCGGGCCCGCGGCCCTCATCGCGCGCGGCGAGGCGTACTGAAGATGACCCGAGGCGCGCCATTGATCAAGCTGCATCCCGTCGCACCCGGCGCGAGCGTGAGCGTGATTGCCCCGGCCAGCTTCGCGCAGCCGGAGCGCGTAGAGCGCGGGCTGGCAGCGCTGCGTACGCTCGGGTTTCAGCCAAAGCTGGGCGCGGGCGCGGACGAGCGCGGGCCGCTCTACTTTGCCGGAACGCGTGCGCAGCGGCTGGCTGATCTGCACGCGGCCTTTCAAGACGAGAGCGCCGGCGTGGTCATGTGTCTGCGTGGCGGTTACGGATCGAACTATCTTCTCGACGGGCTCGATGTGCAGACCATCGCCCGTCATCCAAAGCCCTTCTTCGCCTATAGCGATTTGACCGGCATCCAACTGCGCCTGCTCGACGAGATCGGGCTCATCGCGTTTCACGGTCCAATGCTTGCCGCGGATTTTTATCTTGAAGACGGCGTGCATCTGCCCAGCTTTCGCGCCGCGCTCAATGGCGAAGCATACGGCGTGGGCGCAGAGGAGGGATTGCGCACATTGAAGCCAGGCCACGCGCGCGGCACGCTCTACGGAGGCTGTCTCAGCATCCTGGTTGCGCTCCTGGGAACACCGTGGGAGCCGCAGACTGAAGACAAGCTGCTCTTTCTCGAAGACGTGGGCACCAAGCCATACCAGGTCGATCGCATGTTGTGGCAGCTGCGCAAGGCGAGCAAGCTCAAGGGCGTGCGCGGCATCGTCTTTGGCGAAATGCTCAATTGCGTTTCACCTGGCGCAGCGCCGGAGCTGTTGAACGAATCGATTCTGAGCGCGCTTGAGGGCTTCGATGGGCCGATCGCAATCGGCCTGCGCAGCGGGCATGTCTCGCGGCAAAATGTCACGCTGCGTTTTGGCGTGGAGGCGGAGTTGACGGTTGGCGATGAAACACGGCTGAACTTGCATCGGCCCTGGGTGGCGGAATGACCCAGCCGTCCAAGCACATTCACCTCAGCGGCATCTGCGGCACGGCGATGGCATCGCTGGCCGGGTTGCTGCAGTTGCAGGGTCACCGCATCACCGGCTCCGACAAGGCTGCGTATCCTCCCATGAGCGACCTGCTGCGCGAGCTCTGCATTCCGGTGATGGAGCCTTATGCGGAGGCGAATCTTGAGCCCGCGCCGGATCTGGTCGTGATCGGCAATGCGCTCTCGCGCGGCAATCCTGAAGTCGAGCGCGTGCTCGATGAGAGAATTCCTTTCACCTCCATGGCCGCGCTGCTCCACGATGAGTTCCTGAAAGGCCGTGAGCCGCTGGTCATAGCCGGCACGCACGGCAAGACCACTACCACCAGCATGCTGGCGTGGATTTATCAGGTAGCTGCGCGCGAAGCTCCCGCGTTCGAGCCCTCGTTTCTGATCGGCGGCGTTGCGGAGAACTTCGGATCGAGCTTCCAGTTGCGGCCCACGCGCGCATTCATCGTGGAAGGCGACGAGTACGACACGGCCTTCTTCGACAAAGGCCCCAAGTTCCTGCACTACTTTCCCGATGCGCTGATTCTCACCCACGTCGAGTTCGATCACGCGGATATTTACGCCGATCTTGAAGCGGTAAAGACAGCCTTCAAGCGCCTGGTCAACCTGGTTCCGCGGCGCGGCCTGATTGTGGCTTACGACGGCAGCCCGAATGTGACCGAGTGCGTAGAGCGCGCGCTCTGCCGCGTGGAGCGTTACGGCTTCTCGGAGAGTGCGGACTGGCAAATCCGCAATCTGCGCCATGAGCAGGGCCGCACGCAGTGGGAGGTATGGCGCAGCGGCGCGCTATGGGCCGATCTCGCAATGAGCCTCGCCGGCGAGCACAATGCGCTCAACGCGACCGCCGCAGCGGCGCTCGCAGCAGGGCAAGGCGTGAGCAGGGATGCGATTGTTGCCGCGCTGGCGAGCTTCAAGAGCGTCAAGCGGCGGCTGGAGGTGCGTGCCGAGATCGGCGGCGTCACGGTGATCGAAGACTTTGCGCACCATCCCACGGCCATTCGCGAAACGCTGCGCGCGCTGCGCTCTGTCTATCCGCAATCGCGCCTGTGGGCGGTGCTGGAGCCGCGTTCGAACACGCTGCGCCGCAAAGTGCTCGAAGCCGAACTTGTCGAAAGTCTGCGCCTCGCGGACCGCGTGGTGCTGGCCGGCGTGTATCAGCAGCAGCGCATTCCCGACGCCGAGCGGCTGCATCCCGAAGATGTGGTGCAGACTCTCAACGCCGCGGGCACGCCATCGGAACTGCTGCCGGATGCGGATGCGATTGCCAATGGCATTGCGCCGCAGCTCGCGCCCGGCGATGTGGTGGCCATTCTTTCCAATGGCGGATTCGACGGCATCTATGAGAAACTGCCCGCCCGCCTCAGGCAACGCTTCCACGCAGCAAGCGAATCTGCGCACACATGATCGCCTCACTCGTCATGCTGGCCACCATGGTGGCGCTCGGAGTTCCGGCGGCCATCGTGTTCTTCCCGTGGACCGTCCTCACCGGCAATGCAAATGCGCTCTATAACGTCGCGCAGAAGATCACCCGCGCCGCATTCTTTCTGGCCGGGATTCGCGTGGAGACAACCGGCCGCGAGCTCATCCCGGCGCACACCGCGTGCATCTTCATGGCGAATCACATCTCGAATCTCGATCCGCCGGCGCTGATTCCGCGCATTCCGGGGCGGACTTCCGTATTCATCAAGCGCTCGCTCACCAGGATTCCGGTGCTGGGCTATGCATTCGGCCTGGGCGAGTTCATTCCGGTGGATCGCGATGGGCGCGTGGAGAGCGCGCAGGAGAGCGTCGCCGCAGCGCGGCGCGTGATCGAGAAAGGGCTGCACATTACAACCTTCATTGAGGGCACGCGCTCGCGCGACGGGCGGCTGCTGCCCTTCAAGAAAGGGCCGTTTTATCTGGCCAAGGAGACCGGCGCGCCGTGCATTCCGGTGTCGATCCACGGAACGGAAACGATGATGGCCAAAGGGAGCCTGAAGATTCGCCCCGGTGCAGCGCACATCGTCTTTCACGCGCCGATCTATCCCGGCAACTATGACACGCGCGAAGAGCTGCTGGACGCGGTCCGCGCGGCCATTGCCTCGGGACTGCCGGAGTGGATGCGCACGTGAGCTCGATCGGGCTCTATGGCTGCACGATGGCGTTATAGCCGTCGTTGAGCAGCTTCATCCGCCAACTGTTGGCTTCAGCGGGCGTGGCAAACGGCCCGATGCGCACGTGGATCAGATTGTCGGCCGGATCGCGGCGCACTGTGACTGCGTAGCCGCGCTTGCGCAGCGCATTGGTCAGCACATCGGCGTCTTCCTGGTTAGAAACGGCCGCAATCTGAACCATCAGGCCGCCGGCCGGCGAAGCGCCTGCAGCAGGCGCAAGCGTCGAGCGTGGGCTCGCAGCCGTAACGGGCTGGCCTGCCTGGCTGGCCGCAACCGCCGGATCCAGCGCGGGATGTACCAGCGGCTGGCCCGGCGCGGCGCCGGCCTGAACCGGAGCGGGCAGAGTTTCCGCTGCCGCTGTTTCAGCAGTGCCGGAAGGCGTTTCGGGCGGCGGTTGGCCGTCCATCGCTTCAGGCGGAGGAGCCTGCGCTGCCTGCACAGTGGCCTGCGGCTTGGCGATTGCGTTCGTGGATTCCATCGGCTGAGGAGCGGCTGCCGGCTGCGCAGCGGCTGCCGCGGGGGACTGCGAGCCGTGGTGGCCAACCGTGTAGCCCAGCCCAAAACACAGACCGCAGAGGAGCACCAGGCCAAAGAAGATCGCCAGCAGCGTGCCGGAGCCGAGTGTCAGCTCGGTATCGTGCCGCGCCTGCACCGGCTGCACTTCCTTGTCGTCGAAGACTCCTCTCATGCGCCTGACCCCTTCTCGCCGTACGAAACGAAATCGCGATTCGATCCCGCTTGCAGCAGTTTCCTCCCGTTCAGCTACAGCGGTTTTCCAGTTGCTGTAAGGCGAAGTCGCAAACGCCGAGTGGCTTTTTCCTCAAGAAAAAGCCACCTTGCACGACGCCCAAATGCCACACGAACTGGAAAACCGCTCTTAAACCTCACTCATTCGACCACGGACGCGGCGCATTGGTCATCATTGGCCGCGGCCGGTCTACGGCTGGCCGGCAGCCGGTTTCGAACCGCCCGCGATCTTGTTGAGCAGAGTGAGCAGTTCCATCGGGAGCGGAAAGACGATGGTCGTGTTCTTTTCCACGCCGATTTCGGTGAGCGTCTGCAGGTAGCGCAACTGCAGGGTCATGGGCTGCGTGGCCATCAGGGCGGCAGCGTCCACCAGCTTTTGCGCAGCGTTGAACTCGCCCTCGGCGTGGATGATCTTGGAGCGGCGTTCGCGCTCGGCCTCGGCCTGCTTGGCCATGGCGCGCTGCATCTGCTCGGGCAGGTCAACCTGTTTCACTTCCACTGAGATGACCTTCACCCCGAACGGCTCGGTGCGCTGGTCGATGATGGACTGAATCCTGAGGTTGAGCTGGTCGCGATGGCTGAGCAGTGTGTCCAACTCTACCTCGCCCAACACCGTGCGCAGCGTGGTCTGCGCGAACTGCGAGGTCTGGTAAACATAGTTGGTCACCTTGATGGCAGCGTCGTAGGGATTGATCACGTAGAGCGTGACCACGGCGTTCACCTTGATCGTGACGTTGTCGCGGGTGATAACGTCCTGCGGAGGCACTTCGAGCACCTCCTGGCGCAGCGAGATGCGGATCATCTGATCGAAGGGCCTGAAGACCAGGATGATGCCCGGTCCCTTAGGCGAAGGCTGTGCACGGCCCAGCCGGAAGATGACCGCGCGCTCGTACTCGCGCAGGATCTTGATGGAGTTGAGCACGTATAGAACAACAATAGCGATGAAAATCAGAACCGGTAACGATAGGTCGGACATTGGCTTACCTCACTCAGCACGGATTGTACTCCAGCCGCCTACGCCGGCGATGCCGAAGTATGCGCAACGGAGAGCGGCCCTGAGAGCGGTTCTACGCGCAGCAGCATCTGATCGTGCCCGGTGACCAGCAGCGCGGCGCCGGCCGGAACCGGCTGGCTCGAGACCGCCATCCAGATCTCGCCTTCCACCAGGATGTGACCTTTGGGGATGTGTCCCTCGGGAGCGATCGGCTCCATCGCAGTGGCGTGCGAGCCCACCAGCGCGTCGGCGCCGATGCGCGACTTGCGCTCGCGCGCGCGAATGGCCAGCCGGACCAGAAACACGGTAATGGAGCCGAAGGCCGCGCTGATGGCAATCGCAACCAGCGGGCTCACCGCCATCTGCGGAATCGGCGCGGCAACCAGCGTGAGGGTCCCGAAGGTGAGACAAACAATTCCGGCGATGGCCAGCGCACCGTGGCCGCCGAATTTGGCTTCGAGCAGCAGCAGAACCAGCGCCGCCACCAGCAGCAGGACTGCGGTGTACCGGATGGGCAGCAGCCCAAGCGCAAAGATAGCCAGCAGCACCATCAACGTTCCCAGCGCGCCGGGAACAATGGTGCCCGGCGTATTGAACTCGAGGTAGATGAGCAACGCCCCGCCCACCAGGAACAGCAGCGCGACATTGGGGTTCACCAGCCAGCCCAGCAGATCGTCGCGCAGTGTGGACTGGACCACTTCAATGCGCGCGCCGGCCAGATGCAGGGTCTGCTTGCTCCCGTCCAGGTGGGTGATCTCCTTCCCGTCCAGCGAGTTCAGCAGTTGGGCGTCGTTATTCGCGATCGCATCGATCAGGTGCAGGTTCAGCGCCTCTTCGGCGGTGTAGGAGTGCGACGATTGCAGGGCTGCCGTAGCAGCTTCGGCATTGCGGTTGCGCCGCGTCACATAGGAGCGCAGAAAGGCTTCGGCGTCGTTCTCCACCTTCTGCATCTCGGTCGCATCGGGCTTGCCCATCTCGAAGACCACGTGCGCCGCGCCGGCCTCAGTGCCAGGAGCCATGGCGGCCACGTCGGCCGCTTCCAGCAGAAAGAATCCCGCCGACCCCGCACGCGCGCCCGAAGGCCCCACGTACACAATGATCGGTACCTTCGAGCCAAGGATGGCTCCGGCCATGGCGCGCATCGATTCCACCAGCCCGCCCGGCGTATCCATCTCGATCAGCAGGGCCTGCGCCCCGTCAGCCTGAGCGCGGGCAATGGCGCGCTGCAGTTCGTCGGCGCTCACCGGCTGGATGGTGTCGTCGAGCACAAATTTCTCCACCAGCGGCTGCTGGGCTGAGGCTGCGGCCGTTAGCCCGCTGGCCGTTGCAAGAGCCGCAGCGACTGCCAGACCGGCTGCGAGATGGACCATAAACCCTAGGGCGTATCGAAATAGACCGCGCTGAAGCATGGCTTACTCCTTCAGGACCTCCGGCAAGACCCTACTTGCTCTGGCCGGTGCGTTTCTCAACCTGCCGCAGCAGTTCCCGGGCTGCCTGGCTGGCGGGGTCCAGCTTGAGAGCTTCGCCGGCATCCTTGCCGGCCTCGCTCAGGCGATTCTCCGCCATATCCAGCCGGCACAAAACCAGATACGCATCCGCCGAGGGTGAGAGTTCCAGCGCCGCGTGGGCCTCCTCGCGCGCGCCGGCCGCATCGCCGGCACGCTCGCGGACCAGAGCCAGTCCTGCATGGGCCCCGGCCGCGTGGCCGTCGGCGGCAATCGCCGACTGATAGAGCCGTTCCGCCTCGAGCAGCAGGCCGCGGTCAAGGTAGCCTTTGGCCTGCGCGGAGAGCTTCTGCGCCTGCTCCGGGGGCGTAAGCGCGGCCAGGCGGGTTGCGTTCATCTGGTCGAGCATGAGCGCCGCCTGCCGGAAGGCGACCGCGTCAAAGGTTCTCACAATCCGCTCCAGCGGGTCAGGGG